>VEQB01000236.1 GCA_018883485.1 Bacteroidota bacterium | reverse complement strand
GGGAAGAGGTAATTTTGGTTAAACCAACTACCTAAATTATATATTGGGTAAGGCTATTTATTGGCCTTTCTTTTTCTTTCCTTTGTTGGGTATGAACGTACTTTTAAATTACTTAAAGCGCTATAAAGGTTTGGTAGGTTTAGCCTTGTTGTTTGCTGCCTTAAACCAATTATTTTCTCTCTTAGATCCTTATATTTATGGTAAAATAATTGATAGGTTTGCCACCAAGCCAGGAGATTATGAGGAAGAAACCTATGTTAAAGGTGTGGCCATTTTAATTGGAGCTGCTATTGGTGTGGCCATGGTAAGCCGCATTGCCAAGGCCTTTCAAGATTATACCTTAAATGTAATTATTCAAAAATTTGGAGCAGATGTTTTTACAGACGGACTCAAACATTCTTTACAATTGCCTTTTCAAGAATTTGAAGACCAACGTTCGGGAGAATTACTTAACGTTATGCAAAAGGTGCGAACAGATTCGGAGAAGTTTATCATAAATTTCATCAACATCTTTTTTACCTCGGTGGTGGGAATTATTTTTGTAATCATCTATGCCATTCAAGTTAAGCCTTCACTTATCTTAATCTATTTTGGTGCTAGTTTATTATTAGGATTTTTAACCAGCTTCCTTTCTAAAAAAGTAAAGAAAGTGCAACAACGTATTGTGCAACAAACAAAAGTATTGGCGGGCTCAACTACAGAATCTTTGCGCAATATAGAACTCATTAAAAGTTTAGGTTTAACCCAACAAGAGATGCGTAGGTTAAACCAAAGTACACAAAAAATATTAAGGCTCGAACTCGACAAAGTTAAAAGTATTCGAAGTATCAGTTTTGTGCAGGGCACTATTGTTAATTTTCTACGTCAGAGTATTTTATTTATGCTCTTGTATATGATTTTCCATAAGGATATGAGTTTAGGCCAATTAATGACCTTGCAGTTTTACTCCTTCTTTATTTTTGGACCCTTACAAGAAATGGGAAATGTAATTTTAAGCTATAGAGAAGCAGAGGCATCCTTAATAAATTTTAAACGCATAATGGATAAACCTATTGAGGTGAAGCCTGTGAACCCTATTGCTTTAAATAATTTAACAAAGCTGTCTTTTGATAAGGTTAGTTTTAAACACAAAACCGCCGATACTTATGCCTTACAACAAATTTCTTTTGAAGCTGGAGTTGGTGAAACCATTGCTTTTGTTGGACCTTCTGGATCGGGCAAAACTACTTTGGTAAAAATGCTAGTAGGCTTATACCAGCCACTAGAAGGGCAAATTAAATATAATAATATAGCAGCTAGCGACATTAACTTTGAGGAGTTAAGGGCACAAATAGGCTTTGTTACGCAAGATACACAATTGTTTAGTGGTACAATTAAAGAGAACCTGCAATTTGTAAATCCCAATACCAACGACACCGAAATTTTAGATGCCTTGCATAAAGCCGCATGTCAAAATTTATTGGCTAGAAGTGAGAACGGAATTTATAGTGTAATAGGAGAGGGTGGCATTAAAATTTCTGGTGGCGAAAAGCAAAGATTATCTATTGCGCGCTCCCTATTAAGAAACCCAAAGCTACTCATTTTTGATGAAGCAACCTCTGCTTTAGATTCTATCACAGAAGAAGAGATTAGCAAAACCATAAGAGAAATAAGCGCCAAAAAAGAACAAATTACCGTAATGATTGCACATAGGTTAAGTACTATAATGCATGCCGATAGAATTTATGTGCTAGAAAAAGGTAACATGGTAGAAACAGGAACCCACGAAAATCTTATTGCCGAAAAAGGTTTATACTACGCCATGTGGCGCCAACAAATTGGGGAGAGAAGCACAAAACAACTTTGAACTATGAGTTAAGAGTTAAGAGTTAAGAGTTAAGAGTTAAGAGTTAAGAGGTATGAGTTTTTAGTTATTCATACTTCATAGTTCATAGTTAATTAAGCTGTTCTCGTTTCTGCTTCTTTATGTATTTTCTTAATTAAGCCTTGCAACACATTGCCAGGGCCGCATTCTACAAAGTGAGTGGCTCCATCGGCAACCATGGCTTGAACCGATTGGGTCCATTTTACAGGCGCGGTTAATTGCGCTACTAAATTTTGTTTAATTTCATTTACATCGGAAACTGCTTTAGCCACGGCATTTTGGTAAACAGCACAACTTGGCGTATTGAAGTGTGTGGCATGTATTGCCGCCTCTAATTCAACTCGGGCAGGTTCCATTAAGGGTGAGTGGAAAGCTCCTCCAACCTGTAAAACCAAAGCACGTTTTGCTCCAGCCGCTTTTAATAGTTCACAAGCTTTATTTACACCCACAATACTGCCAGAGATAACAAGTTGTCCAGGACAATTATAGTTGGCAGCTACCACAATACCTTCGGTAACACTTGCGCAAATTTCTTCCACTTTGGCATCTTCTAAGCCTAGCACTGCAGCCATTGTAGAGGGTTCCAATTCACAGGCTTTTTGCATGGCCATTGCTCTTGCATAAACCAATTTTAAACCATCCTCAAAAGATAAAGTGCCATTGGCCACAAGCGCGCTAAACTCTCCTAAACTATGCCCTGCCACCATTGCTGGAGCAAAATTGCTCAATGTTTTTGCTTTAATAACAGAATGCAAGAATATAGCAGGTTGTGTTACCCTAGTTTGCTTCAGGTCTTCATCCGTACCCGTAAACATTAAATCTGTAATGCTAAATCCTAATATTTCGTTGGCTTGGTGAAATAGGTTTTTGGCTAAATCATTAGATTCGTAAAGGTCTTTACCCATTCCCACAAATTGGGCTCCCTGACCAGGAAATACATAAGCTTCTTTCATTCCAAATAGTTTTTATTTCTCGGTAAATTCTCCCATTAAAGAGAATTTATGAATGCGTTGATTAACCAATTCTTCTGTTTTAATTTTTTGTAATTTTTCTAGCTCTTGTTGAACCGTATTTTTAAAGGTAACAAAAGTTGCCACCGTATCATTGTGCGCGCCTCCAAGTGGTTCAGGAATTACACCATCAATCAATTTGTTTTTAAGCATATCGGTAGCAGTTAACTTTAAAGCCTCCGCAGCTTTTTCTTTATGTTCCCAACTACGCCATAGAATAGAGGAGCAAGACTCTGGAGAGATAACAGAATACCAAGTATTTTCCATCATTAGCACTCTATCTCCTACACCAATTCCGAGCGCACCGCCACTGGCACCTTCCCCAATAATTACGCAAATAATAGGCACTTTCAACACACTCATTTCATAAAGATTGCGGGCAATGGCTTCACCTTGGCCGCGTTCTTCGGCTTCAAGTCCTGGAGAAGCACCCGGGGTATCTATTAAGGCAATAACTGGAATTTGAAATCTTTCGGCCATTTTCATTAAGCGCAATGCCTTTCTATAGCCCTCAGGGTTTGGCATTCCAAAATTGCGATATTGTCTTTGCTTGGTATTTCTTCCTTTTTGCTGCCCAATAACCATAACACTTTGTCCATTTAAGGTAGCAAACCCACCCACCATAGCTTTATCATCCTTAACTGTGCGGTCGCCGTGTAACTCAATAAAGTTATCGAAACAGTTCTCAATATAGTCTAAGGTATAAGGCCTTTCTGGGTGACGGCTAATTTGAACCCGCTGCCATCCAGTAAGTTTTCCATACACCTCTTTTTTGGTTTCAAGAATTTTGGCTTCTAATTCAACCATTTGTGCGCTCATGTTCACTTTGCCTTTTTCGTGCACTTTGTTTAATTCGGCAAGCTGATCTTCGAGTTCTTGTATTGGTTTTTCAAAATCAAATATTGACATACTTCTTTATTATTTAGCCATTGAAGGTAAGGTGCAAGTTTAAGGATTACGCGGTATTTTCAAAAATAATTAAAAAGCGCTTGACAACTTGCGCTATAATTCTATATTTGCACTCCCCAAAAGGAAAACGGTGCGGTAGTTCAGCTGGTTAGAATACCTGCCTGTCACGCAGGGGGTCGCGGGTTCGAGTCCCGTCCGCACCGCAAACAAAAATCTTAAAGTCTCCATTATGGAGACTTTTTTTTTGCCTAAAAATCAAAAAATGCTGCTTAGAATTCCTACCTGTCATCTCGTTAAGAATTAAAGAGACGGGTTCGAGTCATTCCGCAATGCAAAAACATTTAAAAGTCTCCAATTCGGAAGCTTTTTTAATGTTCTAAAAATCAATTTTATTATCTGAATATTTGAAAATCCTTTAAAGTCGTATTTCAAGAAAAACTGATATTCTGATTTCAATGAATCAAAATTGACTTTAAATTTTCTTCATTTTTATTGCTAAATTTGATAAACTAATCTAAGCAAATGAGCACAGCGGCAATTAAGAAACAGGTTGATGACTACCTTCCAT
>VEQB01000235.1 GCA_018883485.1 Bacteroidota bacterium | reverse complement strand
GCGTTATATATCCGATCGTTTTTTGCCAGACAAAGCCATTGATTTAATGGATGAAGCTGCTTCAAAATTGCGCTTAGAAATTGATTCTGTGCCAGAAGAAATTGACCAATTGAATAGAAGAATTATGCAATTGGAGATAGAACGTGAAGCGATTAAACGCGAAGGCGATGAAACTAAAGTGGCCGATTTAAGCATGGAAATTGCCAATCTTCAGGAAGAAACCAATGCTGTAAAAGCTATATGGCAAAGCGAAAAAATATTGGTAGATGGCATTCAACTAGCCAAACAAGAAATTGAAAACTTAAAGGTAGAAGCAGAACAAGCAGAACGCGCTGGCGATTTTGGTAAAGTAGCTGAGATACGCTATGGCAGAATAAAAGATGCCGAAGCAAAAGTAATTGAGTTAAAAACAAAATTACAAGAGCAGCAAACTACAAAGGCCATGGTAAAAGAAGAAGTAGATAGTGAAGATATTGCAGATGTGGTGAGCCGTTGGACAGGCATACCAGTTACACGCATGTTGCAAAGTGAAAGAGAAAAACTATTGCATTTGGAAGAAGAATTACACAAAAGGGTGGTGGGGCAGGAAGAAGCCATTGCCGCTATCTCAGATGCCATACGCAGAAGCAGAGCAGGTTTATCTGATCCTAAAAAGCCAATTGGTTCTTTCATTTTCTTAGGTACTACAGGGGTGGGTAAAACAGAGTTAGCCAAAGCCCTAGCTTCTTACTTATTTAATCAAGAAGATTCTATGGTACGCATAGATATGAGTGAGTACCAAGAAAAGCATACGGTAAGCAGATTAATTGGTGCGCCTCCAGGTTATGTGGGTTATGAAGAAAGCGGACAATTAACCGAGGCCATTCGCAGAAGACCTTATTCTGTGGTATTGTTAGACGAAATTGAAAAGGCCCATCCAGATGTATTTAATATTTTATTGCAAGTGTTAGATGATGGCAGATTAACAGATAACAAAGGTAGAACGGCTAATTTTAAGAATACCATTATCATCATGACCAGCAATATTGGTTCGCATTTAATTCAGGAGAAGTTTGAAAAATACAATGATGCCAACAAGGATGAATTAATGGCTGAAGCCAAAATAAATGTGATGGATTTATTGAAGCGCAGTATTCGTCCAGAGTTCTTGAACCGAATAGATGATATCATTATGTTTACACCACTCTCCAGAGAAGATGTGCGCAAGATAGTAGAGCTGCAATTTGTAGATATTTCTGCTAAGTTAAATGAGCAAGGTGTTTCCATTGAGATGACCGAGGAGGCCTTGGATTGGTTGTCACAATTGGGTTACGACCCGCAGTTTGGCGCAAGGCCCTTAAAGCGTGTATTACAAAGGAAAATTTTAAATGAGTTATCAAAAGAAATCTTAATGGGAAATATTCATAAAGATTCTAAGATAGCCGTTAAGCTAGACAAGCAAAATCAGTTTGTATTTGAGAATAGGTAATGAAGTGGCCACTGGCGGCTGGCTTCTAGCTTAGTCTTCGGTTGCTACTAATTTTCGCTTATCTCTTGTACCTTTATAAATTTCAAATTTATTGAACCTGCATTCTAGGGCACCATTGAACAATGGAATTCTTTTTGAAGGCGCAAGACCAACTTTTTTGAGGGCAGGAATGTTTGAAGAGATTATCCAAACATCGAAGCCCTCAAATTCTTTTTTCATGATATCGCCCATCATTTTATAAAAGGCACCTATTTCTTCTAAAGGCAATCGCTCGCCATAAGGTGGATTGATAATCATAATGCCGCCACCTTCTGGGGCCTTTACTTCTTCAAATCGTTTGTTGCTTACTAATATATCTTCCTCTACCATGGCACGCGTTGCGTTTTCGCGTGTAATTTCAATAGCTTTAAACGTTTTATCGCTACCCATAATTTTTGCTTTTGATGGACGCATGTCTGCGATGGCAGCGGCTTTTACGCTTTCGAAAATGCCGTGATCAAAGTTTTTCCAACGTTCAAATCCAAATTGTTCTCGGTTTAAATTAGGAGGCATATTGCGAGCAATCATAGCAGCTTCAATTAACAGAGTGCCACTGCCGCACATGGGGTCGTAATAATTGCCTTCGCCATTCCAGCCTGTAAGCATAATCATGCCTGCCGCTAATACTTCATTAATAGGGGCAAGGGTGCTATCTGTTCTATAGCCTCTGCGGTGTAAACTGGCACCAGAGCTGTTTAGGGCCACACTTACTTCATCATTGGCTACATGTATATCTATGTTAAGATCTGGATTGTCTAATTCTACGCTAGGTCTAACACCAAATTTATCTCTAAATTGGTCAACAATACCATCTTTGCATTTGAGAGAAATGTAATGCGAATGATTAAAAAAATCGCTGCGCAAGCTGGTGCTGATAGATAAAGTTCCCTCTTTAGACAGGTATTTGTCCCACTCAATTTCTTGAATGCCTTTGTATAAGCCAGCTTCATTGATGGCATTAAATTTATGTATAGGAACCAACACTTTTAGCGCTGTTCTTAGCGATAAATTTGCCCTATACATAAGGGCTAGATTGCCGCTAAAGCTTACAGCCCTATTATGTGTTTCAATGTTTTCTGCACCTAATTGTTTCAGTTCTTCTGCCAACAATTCTTCTAAGCCAAATTGGGTTTTGGCAACCATGTTTATTAATTCCATACCTTTAAGGATTGGGGCAAAGATAGGGAAAAAGTTAACTATGAACTATGAACTATGAAGTATGCTTGCCCGATGGAGCTTTAGCGGAGGCGGGAACTATGAACTATGAAGAAGATGTTACATGTTAATTCCCCCCTGGAAGGGGGGCAGGGGGGAAGATTTTACTATGAAGGAGAAATCCCGTAGGGTTGATATGTGAATAGGTTATATTTATTTTAACAAGTTTGTTATATTCGTTTGTATGAAAATCAAATTAGCACTAATTTATGCAAGCTTATTGTTATTGAGCGCCTGCCATGTAGGGCGTTTCTTTTATTGGAATTTTGCCGACCTCAACGATAACAAAAAATTTCCATCACTACCTATTCAAGCGCCAAGTGAGAAGTTTACCTTTAATGAGAGTAATAACAATCCTGTTAAGTTACCTAAAAGCATTGCCTATAAAGGAAAGGATATTGATTTCGAATCCTTTTTAAAAGCAACTGAAACAGTAGGTTTTATGCTAATACGCAGAGATACCATTTTGTATGAAAAATATTTTGAGGGTTATACAGATTCTACTGATGTGCCTTCTTTCTCGGTGGCCAAATCATTTGTTTCTGCCCTTATGGGTATTGCCATTGCCGAGGGAAAAGTGAAAAGCGTACAAGAGCCAATTTGTAATTATTTTCCTGAATTACCTCGCGAAAAGTTTGGTTCAATAACCATAGAACATGTGTTAAATATGCGTTCTGGAATTCGTTTTAACGAAAGCTATTTTAATCCTTTTGGCGATGTAGCCAAATACTATTATGGTACTAATTTAAAGAAGTATATCAAGCGCCTTAAAGTTTCTGGTAAGCCAGATGAGCAGTTTGAATACATTAGTTTAAACACACAAATACTAGGATTCATCATTGAACGCGCCACAGGAATCTCCTTAGAAAAGTACTTAGAAGAAAAAATATGGCAGCCTTTAGGTATGGAGTACCCTGCAAATTGGAGCATAGATAGCAAAAGCAACCAAAGTGTAAAAGCCTTTTGTTGTTTAAACGCAAAAATGCGAGATTTTGCCAAGTTTGGTCGCTTGTATTTAAACCAAGGCAATTGGCAGGGAAAGCAATTGGTACCTAAAGATTGGGTGGCTATGGCCGCGCATCCAGATCCTAAGAATGCTTACCAATATTCTTACCAATGGTGGCAAAACCCAGAGGCCGGAGATTTTATGGCAGAAGGTATTTTAGGGCAGTATATCTATGTTAATCCTGCCCAACAAATTGTAATGGTACGTTTGGGTAAAGACTATAATTTTGATTATTGGAGGGAGTTGTTTTTAGCTGTTGCTAATGTAAACTAAAAACTATGAAGTATGAATATAAATCCCGTAGGGATGATATGTTAATAGATAAATCGCGTAGGGATGATATGTTAATAGATAAATCCCGTAGGGATGATATGTTAATAGATAAATCGCGTAGGGATGATATGTTAATAGAAAAATCCCGTAGGGATGATATGTTAATAGATAAATCCCGTAGGGATGATATGTTAATAGATAAATCCCGTAGGGATGATATGTTAATAGATAAATCGCGTAGGGATGATATGTTAATAGATAAATCCCGTAGGGATGATATGTTAATAGATAAATCCCGTAGGGATGATATGTTAATAGATAAATCGCGTAGGGATGATATGTTAATAGATAAATCCCGTAGGG
>VEQB01000234.1 GCA_018883485.1 Bacteroidota bacterium | reverse complement strand
TCTAAAATAGAAGAAAAACAACGCCTGCTGGAAGGTAAAGTTAACCAACTAGACTCTGTAGTGAATTTAGAAGTAAGCAAGGTGATGCAATTGGATACGCTAATTGCCAAAGAAAAGGCAGCTCTTGATTCACTTTTAAATATAGAACAAAGACTTCTAGGTAAATAAACTAATTTAGTGATAGCACAAAAGAAGAAATCTTATATTTGACCAATATAGATTTCTTCTTTTATGCATTTAGCATCCCTGCTTTTACAGCAATTTAAAAATTATGAGTCACTGCAGCTAGAATTTGGCCTGGGGCTCAATTGCTTTACAGGTAAGAATGGGGCTGGTAAAACAAATATTTTAGATGCCATTCATTATTTAGCTTTTACCAAAAGTTATTTCAATGCCGTAGACCAACAAAATGCATTTTTTGGTGGTAACTTCTTTGTGGTAGAAGGCGTCTTGAACCAAGCCAACCACGAAGAGAAAATTAGAATCGTATTCCAAAAGGGCTACGGAAAAACCTTATTGTTAAATGGCAATGAGGTTACCAAGTTCTCAGAACATATAGGTTCTGTTCCATTGGTAATGATTGCACCAGGCGATGTTGCACTAATTCAAGAGGGTTCGGAAGAGCGGCGTAAATTTATGGATCAGGTTATCTCACAATGCGATGCCATGTATTTGCGCGAATTAATTCAGTATAACCGTATTTTGGATCAACGCAATAAATTGCTAAAGGACTTTCATTTTAATGGCGGTTTCAATAGAGATTTATTAGAGTCATTTAACCAACAATTGGTAGCTTCTGGTAATTATCTATTTAGCAAAAGAACCCAGTTTATAGAAAAGTTGGAGCCGCTTTTTCTGCAGCATTATGCTTGGCTTTCTGGAGATAACGAACAAGCCAAAGTTAAATATGAATCAGAACTTGCACGCGTTCCTTTTGATGTACTGCTTGCCCAAACAGAATCGGCAGACCTAGATCTTTTGCGAACCACAAGAGGTGCTCATAGAGATGATTTAATCTTTACTATGGATGGCAATCCGCTTAAAAAATTTGGCTCACAGGGGCAGCAAAAAAGTTTTCTCATTGCCCTTAAATTAGCCCAGTTTGATTACTTAGCAACCCTAAAAAATACTAAACCTTTACTTTTACTCGATGATATTTTTGAGAAATTAGACCAATACCGCCTTGCTAAATTATTTGCTTGGATAGGAGAGGGGAAGTTTGGTCAGGTTTTCTTAACCGATACACAATTAGAACGTGTTAAAATAATGTGTGAAGCTAATAAGGTTGAAGCACGTTTTTTTGAGATTTAATATTTACCCTCTATTTTCCCTGCATTGTAAGTTTTTAATGCCTTTAACATGTTGCGATTGTAAGGTTCAAGATAGGCAACATAGGCTATTCCACTGATAGCAGATGAAGTTATAAGAAAAGCCCAAAATAGGTTTTCATTTAGTGAGGGTGAAGTTGAAGGTGTTATATAAGTAATAGCAATAAACAAAGGTACTAAAGCAATTACCTCAGTTGCTATTTGGGCTCCCTTAATCCATCTGGCTCTATTTAAATACCTTACTGCTTCTTTATTAGATATAATGATACGTTTAAATTCCCCATTTCCTAAGGTAACCTTATCTTTAACTGGATAGATGTATCCTAAATGGTTTACCAAATCTAAGGTGTCGGGTTTTTGAGCTTTTACATTGCAAAACACAAATAAAAGGAAGAACAGAATGGATAATTGCTTTTTCATTTGAAATAAATAATTTTCAGTATAACATTTAAGGTGGGCAAAATGTTACATATTGAATATAGTTATTTTTTTTTCTTAGGAAAAGGAATGTAACTCACTTTAAACTTTTCGCCTTTGTTGGCTTCTAATTTTAAAAATACACTTAATCCTTTTTTGGCGTCTACCCCAATATTGTCTGGCTTAATCCCATTATTCTTTTCGGTTAAACTTAGGAGTGGAACCTGAACCATAAAGGTACTTAAGCCCACAGTAGAATAGTGCCCTTCTACAAACATGCGTATCAAATTGGTGCTAATCTCTATTTTCTCCACTTCAGATTCGCTGCCTCTTGTGGTAATTCTACCTATGATTTCGGCAAAATTTACATGCGTTAAATCTTTATTTCTATAAACTTTTTCTCCTATGTGCATAATGGGTTCAAAGTTTATGAGTTGTCCGTTTTTTATACTTAACCTAATATCCGATTGGAGGTAGTTATTCATAAAACCACCTCTTTCATCTATCATACCTTTAATATTTATTTGCGTGCCAAATAATCCCGAAATATTTTCATGGGTAATGCCTTTTAGTCCAAAGTTGTTAAAGGCTTTCATAACTTCATTTAACCTAACCCCTTTCATAGTGGCAGTAATTACTACCGGACTCCAATCTGCGCTTACCTTATCCATTTTACCTTTTAGGATATAGCTTCCTCCTGCAAAATTCATACTTACAGATTTTAATTGGATACTGTTATTTTTTAAGTATAAATCTGCTTTTAAATCTTTTGCCTTAAATCCTCCTTTGGTAACATTTTTCGCTCTAAGGTGTATATCAATATCCATTTTTTCTTCCAAATTGGCTATAACCTGAAGTGTTTTACCTATAGCTTTCTTCTTTTGCTTTTTATCTTTACGTTGATTTTTCTTAAAGAAATGTTCCAAGTGAATATGGTTACTTTCCATGTTTATAGACAACTTAGACTTTGGATCTGGTTGCGTAAAAAATGGGATATAACCTAACATCGAGCCTTTTATATTGAGAACATCTTTATCTATGCCAATCCCAATGTTATGAATATTTACTTGCTCTTTATCAAACGTTAAATGACAAACAATTCCTTTTATTGTAAGGTCTTTCTTTACCAAATACAATTTCCCATTTCTCACCTTTACATAGCCAGATAGTGCACCTCTAAGCTTCATTAACCTTTCATTTTCGTATTCATGAAGCTTTCCTTTATAATGAACTTTACCTTCAATTATTCCACTTAAAACCTTCATTTTAGAAGAGTCTAATTGTGAGTTTAATCCTAACAAATTACCATTTATAATTACATCCACTTCTAAATCTGGGTCCGCCATGTTAAACAAGCTTATCCTTCCGTGTATTGGGATGCCATCTGATAAGGCATGCAGTCTATCAATCTTTACACTAGAATATTCTCTTCCCTTTAAATCTGTATTAGGGATATGGTTAAGGTAATATCCTTTCACAAATAGTTGTTCTAAATGCTGTTTGCCAAAGAGTTTTGCTGCC
Source organism: Bacteroidota bacterium (assembly GCA_018883485.1). Classification (GTDB taxonomy): domain Bacteria; phylum Bacteroidota; class Bacteroidia; order UKL13-3; family UKL13-3; genus B1. The sequence goes on along the minus strand of VEQB01000234.1, from coordinate 1,107 downwards.
GCATTTTTTGTATTAAAATCAACTCTGATATGTGGAGGAGTTCTAGGTTGTGCAATGCCTTTTATTTCAACATTAGCTGCTGCGTAGCCATAAGCCCCAATTTTTTTTAGCTTGTGTTGAACCGAATCTGCCAAAGTAGAAAGACCTTCTTCAATTTCTATGGAATCTGTATTTATACTTAATTGGTAGGCGAGTGGCTTGTTAAAAATGAAAGCGCCTTGTATATTTATTTTCCCTGTTTTTAATGCAAGTTCAGAAGGATTTACCACCAATGTTTTTTGTTTGGTTAAGTAGCTTAAATGTAAATCTAAATCAGTGGATTTATTCTTTAAAAATGTTCCTTTTTGTGCATTAAAAGTTAAGCCTATAAAATCTACTTTGCCATTTAAATCTATTTGGTAACTAGAATCTTCGCCTATGATTTTGTTTTGCGTATCAACCAATTCTAATCCGAAATATTTTTCCTTTAAAGAATCCAAAAAGAATATTCTGGTATTGCTAATATTCAATTTTTCTAAGTGAAGGGAAATTGGCTTTTTTGCTTCAGCCATCTTAGTTACTGCGCTATCTTGTTTTTGATGCTTAAATACTTCTAAATTGGTAAAGCCATCCTTAGTTTTAAAAATAAACACTTCCGCATTCATCAGGCTCAATTCTTTAAAGTGAATTTTTTTAGAGAAGATACTAGAAGGACTTACACTCATGAAGAGGGTTTCTACTTTTAAGAAATCTTTTCCGTACTGCGCATATCTGGGACCTCTTAAATATAGGCCTTCCAACTTTAAACTGGCTTTTGGGAAATCGTGAAAAAATGTAAAACCAATATTTTCTACATGAATCTCACCATTGATATAAGTTTGTAAATTTTCGTTTATTGATGCAAGTATTTGTGGCTTTCTTACTTGAATATAAACATAAATACTTGATAGGATAACAATAAGGAATAACGCAATGCCTAGTATAATTCTAGCGATAATTTTCATTGGGTGAAAGATAATAAAAAAACCTAGAAGAGTTAACTTCTAGGTTTTACAGTCGGGGTGGCAGGATTTGAACCTACGACCTCCACATCCCAAATGTGGCGCGATACCAGGCTACGCTACACCC
>VEQB01000233.1 GCA_018883485.1 Bacteroidota bacterium | reverse complement strand
GCTGTGGCAATATACTTTTCAACATCTTTGGCTTCGGTGGTTCCTGCAAAGTCTAACTTAATTTTTTCATAAGCTCTTATGGCATCATCGTACGACTTCAATTCTTCAAAAGCAATACCTGCTTTTTTAAGAAATAGGGGAGAAGTGATGCGGTTTTTACTTTCACCAGCAGCTTTTAAATATAAAGATGCGCCTTTTTCAATGTCGTTTAATTCTACGTAAGCATCGCCTTTTAAGCCAGTGGCCAATGGTCCAACCAATTCATTGTCTGTAGAAAAACCATTTAAAGCATCCAATGCACTTTGAAATTCGCCTTTACGCATATAACAAACGCCTACATAATAGTTGGCAAGATTGGCGGCTTTAGTCATACCATATTCATCTGCTATGGCTAAAAATCCTGGCATTTCGCCCAAGCCATTTAAGGCTAAATTGATACTATCTTGTTCAAACCAAGTTTGCGCTTGAAACATAGCCGCTTGCGCTTCTTTTTCTCTCGGTTCAATTACAAACATATTAAATGCAAAATAGCCGGCAACTATTGCAACAACAGCAATCACTGCAATGTTAATTTGCTTTTTATAAGTATGGTAAATATTTTCTACCTTATTACTCGTTTCAACTATAGTAGTATCTAAGTCTAAATTGTACTTTTTCTCTTCTTTGTGCTCCATTGTTGTATGCTAAAATTTTCTTATTCTTTTATAAAAGGGTAATTTGGTTCGGCGTAAACATCTTCATATAAGGCAGAAGCCTCCGGGAAAGGGGAGTTTTCGCTAAAAGTAACAGCTTCATTTATGGTTTCCATTATCTTTTCCTCAATGGCTTCAAGCTCTTGTTCTGTAGCATATTTCTTGCTTAACAAGGTAGTTTTCACCATTTCTAACGGATCTTTCTTTTTATATTCTTCAACTTCTTCTTTGGTTCTGTATTTTGCAGGATCGCTCATACTATGCCCTCTGTATCGGTAAGTTCTAATCTCTAAAAGGGTTGGGCCTTTGCCTGCTCTAGCAAATTCTGCTGCCGAAGCAATGGCTGCATGCACCGTTTCTGGTTGCATCCCATCTACCGCCTCAGAGCGCATTTCGTAGCTTTCGCCAATTTTATACATTTCAAACACATTGGTTGTTCTTTCTACAGAAGTTCCCATTGCGTAGCCATTATTTTCAATCACAAAAATTACAGGCAATTTCCAAAGCATGGCCATATTAAAGGTTTCGTGCAATGCTCCTTGGCGGGCTGCCCCATCACCAAAATAGCAAACCGTAACCTGGTCTCCACCGCGGTATTGGTCGGCAAAAGCTATACCCGCACCCAATGGAATCTGACCACCAACAATTCCATGTCCGCCAAAAAAATTATGCTCTTTGCTAAACATGTGCATAGAGCCTCCTTTACCTTTAGAACAGCCAGTAACTTTTCCAAATAATTCTGCCATCACTTGGTTGGCAGGTATCCCACAAGCTAAGGCATGTGCATGGTCGCGGTAGGCGGTAATAAGTTTGTCGTCTTTTTTAAGCGCGCTCATAGTGCCTGCTACAACGGCTTCTTGGCCAATATAAAGATGACAAAAGCCTTTTATTTTTTGCTGACCATACAATTGGGCAGCCTTTTCCTCAAATCTGCGCATTAGCATCATTTGCTCGTACCAGTTGAGGTAAGTTTCTTTGGTAAATTTGTTTGTTGCCATTTTTGAAGAGTTGCAAAAGTATAGAAAATATTAGTTTAGGCAAGTAATTGTTAAACCTAGGGTCAAAACCCTTGCTAATACTAGTCATTATCCTTTTCTAGTAAGCCCATATTTAGGCTTGAACCAATCCTTTATGCTAGAATTTAATATATTGGAAGGTTTGAGCTTGCTATTTATTACTATCATTTAAAATATTTAGTAATTTGAAAAATGGCAGTTAAAATAATAACTACTAAAACCAAATACCTAAAAATCTTTTCAGATGTTTTTAAAAGAATTAATTTCCCTGCGTAACTACCCAAAATACTGATTCCAATGAGAAAGGGGATCAAAAATAAATGTTCTTTTTTAAAGTAGCCGTTGCTGGTATAAACTACTGCGCGGCTAAAATCTACTCCCAAATCTATAAAGGCCGACGTGGCAATAAAAATTTCTTTGGGTAATTGAAATGCCGCCAAAGTAATACCTCTTACCGCTCCACCAGTGCCAGTAATCCCTGCCAAAAAGCCCGAAGCAATACCACCTATGTATAAATTTGAATCGGTTTGTTTTAAAGGCTTGTTAAAGTTAAATATTAGAAATATAGCTAGAAATACCAACGCCACGTTCATTCCTAATTCTATTTTTTCGCTGGGTAAAATAGTGGTGATGTAGGCCCCAATAATCACAAAAATAATGGCAGGTATGCCCAACTTTATCACCATCTCTTTTTTTATGCCTTGTTTAAAAAGTGCTATTTTAGATAAATTGCTAAAAACATGAAAAATGGCAGTTATACCCAACACTGTTTTAAAGTCGAAAAACATAGATGCAATTGGCACAAAGAGTATAGAAGAGCCAAAGCCCGATACCGTTCCAATGACTTCCGAAACAAATGCCAATAAAATAAATAGCCAATATTTTTCGTCCATGTTGGTTTAGGATTAAATTTTAAGTGCCGCAAAAGGTAGTGTAACTAGTTTCAAACTCTTCGGCCGGTGGTATGGTAAATTGGTTCAAACTTTCTTGGTATTGATACGGATTTTGTAATACTTTTAGTAGTTGTTCAAATTGGGTAAAATCTCCAACTGTTGCCTTTTCTAGGGCTTCTTCTACCAAATAATTTCTTGGAATAAAGGCAGGGTTGTTTGCTTCCATTATTTTTTTTGCTTGTACCATTCCTGTTGCGTTTAGCATTACGGACATCCAATTCACCTTCCAATTTTTAAAATCAACCGAATCCATGGTGCTGCCTGTCTCAACAAGGTCTTGGCTTAATGCTAAAAAGGTATTGGTATAATCTAATTTTAGCTCTTTCATAATGGCCAATAATTCATTAACTAGGGCATAGTTCTCTGGTGAAACATCTTCAATGCCTATTTTAAGCAGCATCATTTTATAATACTTTTTATACCAATTATCTTCAAACTCATCTATGGCGCCTTGGGCTAGTTTTAAAGCAGTTTCTGGTTCGGGATGTAGCAAAGGCAATAAGGCTTCGGCAAATTTGGCCAGGTTCCATTTAATAATGCTAGGCTGATTTCCAAAGGCGTAACGACCTTGAGTATCAATGGCGCTAAACACAGTTTGTGGATGGTAAACATTCATAAACGCGCATGGTCCGTAATCAAAGGTTTCTCCGCTAATAGCTGTATTGTCTGTGTTCATAACCCCATGAATAAAACCAATACGCATCCAATCTACTACTACATCTATTTGAACCAACATCGCTTTTTTTAGCAAGGCCAGGGCTTGGTTTTCTTCCTGTTCAATTTCTGGGTATAGGCGTTGTATGGTGTACTTTGTAAGTGCTTTTAAATCTTGGCTTGAACCAAAATATCTAGCATATTCAAAGGTGCCAACGCGTATATGACTTTTCATAAGTCTTATCAAAAACGCTCCCTCGTGGGGTTTTTCGCGCTGCACCATTTCTCCAGTTTTAACCACTGCCAAACTTCTAGAGCTTTGCACTTTAAGGGCGTGCATGGCTTCGCTCATTAGATATTCCCTTAATACAGATTTTAATGTAGCTTTTCCATCGCCACCTCGCGAATAGGCTGTTCTACCGCTTCCCTTTAGTTGAAGGTCGTAGCGTTGCTTTGTTGCGCTAACATATTCTCCTATAACAATAGCTCTACCATCACCTAACTTGGTAAAGTGCCCAAATTGATGCCCTGCATAGGCTTGTGCAAAAGACCCAAAAGCATCGCCTTCTTCTTGGTTCAACAAGAAGGATAAAAACGCTTGAGGATTTTGTGGCTGAATATGGAGTTCATCTAATAACGCTTGGTTAAGCAGCAATAGCTCTGGCTTGCTAAAAGGGGAGGGCTTTACCTTTTCATAGAACGTTGCAGGAAGTGATAAATACGAATACTCTAAGTATAGCATGGATTTGTTGTGAAGGAGTTTAATTGATGGAAAGTAAATATACGGAAAAAGCGATAAAAAAGAAAATCTGGATGTAAGACTTTAGATTTTATTTCTGTTAGGTTTGTTTTATTCTTTATTTAATTTGTATCTCACACCCTAGTAGATTTCTCTTCCTCTTGTTGGCCCCCATACCGATGATGTGTCGAAATAAGGGCTGAAAGGATTTTGCCAGCTAATTATGGGTTGCAATTGTCTAAAATCAAAAATGTTTTCGCAACCTACATAAACTTCAAATTTTGTAAAACTATAGGTAAATTGTGCATTTAGAGTGGTGTAGGGT
>VEQB01000232.1 GCA_018883485.1 Bacteroidota bacterium | reverse complement strand
GCACCTACATTTGCTTGGGGCAGGTTTACTTGGCCAACAGGAGCTGCTGCATCTATCATTTTACCCAGCAGAAATGGAAAAATCATAGTACTAAAGGCAGAGAGGGCAATAAATACCAAACTTAATATAAACTTTGCCCTAAAGGGTTTAATGTAAGCAAACAGAACGAGTGCTTCTTTTAAATTTTCCTTATTAATTTTTGCTTTTTCTGGTTCTTGTTTCAGATCACCATTGCTGTTAAAACTTCTTTTTGCCATTGTGGGGGCAAATATAAGGAGGCAAGTAGTCTTGCCAGCAAATTTCGACAAATAGGCTAGAAATGAGGTTTAATGAAAACTACCAACAGTAACATTATTTACCATGATTGAGAGCTTCTTCAATTTGACTATAAATATTGATTAGTTTCTTATAGTTAGGATTGTTAGTATGAAACAAGAATGATGTATACAATTTTTGAACATTATTTTCATCAATTTTTATAGTTATAATGTTATCAATTTTCATCACATGACTTTTATGTTCGGACTTCCTATACCATCTATCAAAGATTTTATGTCTTTGGATTGCTTTTTCGTTATCATCAGAACAAACGTAAATTAAAGAGTTTTCTATTTTCTGAAAGAAACGTTCAATAATATCTTCAATTGTTTTTGAAACTCTAGCGTCATAGGGTTCGATTTCGATATTTGCTTTTTCAATTACTAACTGAAAAATATTTGGTATTTTTTCGGTTGATATTGAAGAAAAAGTTTCGTCAACGATAAATGCGACCCGATAAAGAACACTATTCTTGGTAGTAAAATTATAGGTATTAGTTATGTTATCGAAAACATAATTATAATGGTTTTGCAAACTTAATTCCCTTTTTGTTTAAGACTTGAATTGAGGTTTTTCCTTTGATATATGATTGCACAATTTCTTTATCCATAATCATTTTTGACACGGCTTTTAAAACTACTTTTTTAGAAATATTTCTACCTTTCATACCTTACAAATTTATAAAATTAATCGTAATTTTTAAAGATTTCGTGATGCTAAACCCTAATTGTGACATCGAAATATTTTTTTTAAGATAAGGATTTTATCTACTACTCAAACCTCAAGTGTTTAACAGACTCGCCACTATCTCTAAGTTCTATTAAAGAATCTATACCAATTTCGAGGTGCTTTTGCACGTAATTACTTGAAACAGCAGAGTCACTTTTGGAGGTTTTTACACCTTCTGGCACCATGGGATTATCGCTTACAAGTAGCAGTGCACCTTTGGGAATTTCGTTTATAAAACCCACAATAAAAATAGTAGCAGTTTCCATATCAATGCCCATGGCTCTGGTTTTCCTTAGGTAATCTTTAAACTGTTCGTCGTGCTCCCAAACACGGCGGTTGGTGGTATATACGGTGCCGGTCCAATAATCTAGATCATGTTTTACAATAGTTGCTGAAACTGCTTTTTGCAATCTAAAAGAAGGCAAGGCTGGAATTTCATCCATGATATAATCGCTGCTGGTACCTTCGCCTCTAATGGCCGCAATGGGAAGAATAAAATCTCCCACTTTTGTTACTTTTTTGAGTCCGCCACACTTACCCAAAAACAAGGCAGCTTTAGGTTTAACTGCACTTAATAAATCCATGCAAGTGGCAGCCATGGCAGAGCCCATACCAAAATTTATAATGGTAATATTTTCTGCGGTTGCGGTTTGCATAGGTTTATCTTTACCCATTAGCGGTACATTAAATCTATCTGCAAACAACTCTACATATTGAATAAAGTTGGTTAACAAAATATATTCGCCAAACGCCTCTAGAGGCCTACCGGTGTAGCGCGGAAGCCAATCGTTTACAATTTCTGCTTTAGTTTTCATGGTGATAGTGTTAAAGGTGGAAAGATATAAAAATTTGGCAATAGTAAAAGTAGGTATCCTATTTATAGGATTTATTATAAGGGGAAATGATTGGTTATTAATGCGTGTAATTAATTTTGAGTTAATGAAAGTAGAATTAAGTTTAATAGAACATCGGGGTTTAAAAAGAATAGCCATACGGTTTGAACCAAACCCAGAATTAAATACTAGGGTAAAAAAACTTCCTAATGTACAATGCAGCCAGACCAATAAGGCATGGCTAATACCAGACACGCCTGAAAACAGGAAGAGATTTGGCATTGAGTTGGAAGCACCAAAAGTTAATGTGGCTGAACCAAAGGAAGAAAAAAAACAGCCAGAAAATTTGGTTCAAACAGAAACCAAGAGCAAAGGATTTGAAAAAAATACTGATGATGTACTTTTACATATTTATGGAAAGCATATCTCCATAAAGCTGGCCAAGAATAATACCGATATTCTGTTTATTAAATCTTTTAAATATTGCAAATGGGATGCCGACATATTTTGTTGGGTTGTACCAAATTATAGAAACAATTTAGAACTTCTAAAAAATTATTTTAAGGATAGAGTTAAAGATATAACCTATAAAGAGACTATACGAATAAAAAGACCAGATGAATTATATGCAAAAGAAGGAACGATTTTATGCATAAAAACCAAAACGGGTAGGCTTTCTATTATTTGTGAATACTTGCCAGAGTTGGTAAAAATTATTAAAAAAATGGGCTTTGTACATTGGAATGAAACAGATAAAATTTGGACGGCTAATGATTTGGAGGAGAATAGAATTGCGATAGAAAATTTTGCACAAAGCAATTTTTTAAAGACAGAATATAGGGAAGAAATAAGGGTTGACCCAGGTAAAACCAAGTTAATTTTAAAGCAACCTAAGAGCAATAAAGTTTGTCCGGAAGAATATATTCTTAAACTTAAGGAAATGCGTTATAGTGAAAATACCATAAAGACTTACAGCTACTCTTTTGAGGAATACATTAATTATTTTCATGAAAGAAATTACGAAGAATTGGGTGAGGAGGAGATAACGGATTACTTAAGGTATTTGGTAATTGAGCGAAAGGTTTCTAATTCTTACCAAAACCAAGCTATAAATGCGATTAAGTATTATTATGAAAAGGTGTTAGGACAGGCAAAGAAGGTATATGCAATTGAGCGCCCCAGAGCAGAAAAAAAGCTTCCAGAGGTTTTAAGCACCTCGGAGGTGGAAGATTTGCTTAATGTAACCACAAACTTAAAGCACAAAACGATCTTAATGTTATGTTATTCTGCAGGATTAAGGGTAAGTGAATTGATTGCTTTAAAAATTAAGGATATAGATAGCGATAGGATGCAAATAAGGATAGCCCAATCGAAAGGCAAAAAGGATAGATACACGTTATTATCTACCAAGATGTTGGCCTTATTAAGGGAGTATTTTCTTGTATATAGGCCAGTTAAATTTTTATTTGAGGGAATAAATGGAGGGCAATATACGGCAAGAAGTGTACAACAATTTATGGCTGTATCTGTAAAGGCGGCAGGTATAAAAAAGCGGGTATCGGTGCATTCTTTAAGGCATAGTTTTGCCACGCATTTATTGGAGAATGGCACAGATTTGCGATATATACAAACCTTATTGGGACATGAAAGCAGTAAAACAACTGAAATTTATACCCATGTAACTACAAAAGGAATTAGCCAAATTATAAATCCGTTGGACAGATTAAATTTTAAATAGGCCAGCTAAAAATTGGCAATAATTTTTATATTTGATAATAAAAAAAATACGAATCCATGGAAAACCAACCTTCAATTGCTGCAATTTGCAAAATATATACGCAATGCGTCAATTTCACCCCATTTCACACTAATCTGTTATTTGATGGGGCTTTGAGCCATCTCTTCCAAGGGTATAATTGTAATATAAAAGAAATTACATTCGCATAGCGAATTGTTATCGCTCAGTGTAAAAAGCCGACCCGCAAATGGCACATTTGGTTTTTTCCGACACACAAGCCAACGCTCAAAAAACCAAAAGAGCCATTTTTTTCCAACGCTCGGACAGACGAACAGAAAGAAATTCAAACATTTTTTATATTGAAAAACGAGATATTGGAAAATAAAAACTAAATTTGCGACTTGACATCTTTAACAACAATGAACAGAATTAAAGAAGTACTTGAAGAAAAAGGAATTAAGCAGACTTGGTTAGCTGAACAGCTTGGTAAAAGCTATAATATGGTTAACGGATATGTGCAAAACAGACAACAGCCCAGACTTGAAGTGCTTTACGCTATAGCAAGAATTTTGGACGCGGAAGTTAAAGAATTACTAATAGCACAAAAAGACAAGAAATGAGCAATATATACGAACAACGATTTTTCTCTGCCTTGAAGGACACTTTTATTGGACATCCAATAAAAGGAAAATCAGGCTATGTGAATTTAATGGATATTAAAGCACAGTATTTTGCTGAAATTGAACCATATATAAAAGCCGAGATTGATAAACAAATTGAAG
>VEQB01000231.1 GCA_018883485.1 Bacteroidota bacterium | reverse complement strand
GATATGGAGTTTATGGAAGCCGCCAGCTTGCGCGACGAAATGTTTGCACTTCAAAAAAAATTAGCAGAAATTACCCAATAATTTATACTCATTGATTTACCTAATTCCAGGACTTGGTGCAGACCACCGCGTGTTTAAGAACTTAAATCTTAAGCCATATCAAACACAACTAATAAATTGGATCAATCCTATTAAAGGAGAAAGCTTGTCTAATTATGCCAAACGATTAGGAGACAATCAAGTTAACCCAAATGAAGAAATCATTTTAATTGGATTATCCATGGGTGGTATGATTGCAAAGGAAATGATGCAGCACTTTAACGTGTCGAAATGCATAATCCTATCTAGTGTACAAGTCAGTAATGATTTTAGCCCCTCCATAAAATTAGCACGATATGTTAAAATTCACAAATTTATTCCTATTACAAAACTTAGACGACTGAATCATTTAACTGCAAATTACTTCTTTAGTGTTAAAGATGATATTTCTAAACGTGCACTACATAAAACAATTGATGAAACAGACCCTTGGTTTTTAGAATGGTCTATTGATGCCATTCTTAATTGGACTAACGAAAATTTAAACCCTAACATTTTACATATTCAAGGAAACAGAGACAGAATTTTCCCTATCACTCATCTAAGCAAAAAACCAATAATTGTAGAAGGTGGAGGCCATTGGATGGTAGTAGAGAAAGGGAAAGAAATAAGTGATATAATACTTAAGCATTTAGATAATAAAACCTTCTCGTACTAAACCTATTTTTTTTCATAACCTAATACCTTAATGGAACATACAAATTAGGAAGCATAATAACAGAGAATTCACAAGATTTAGCTATTTGCAGAAGAAATTATTTGGGGAGCGAAGTTTAACACCTTATTTAAACAAAACGAGGACGCTACTGCTAACGCCCTCGAAATAGATAAAATAAATTATTGGGGAAATATTTCCTTATCCTAAAACTATTAGTTAAACATCTTAAGACTAAATTGGCCTTCAGTAATAGTAACGGTATTGGTATTTTCTTCTAATTGCAAACTACCGCTAAAAGTACCTGTAATTTTACCATCCTTGTTTTGATTAAATTCACTAAAAACAACATTTAATCCGCCGCCAGCAACAGCATTTAAACTTTTGTATACAAAATTACCAACATCGGTGTATTCTGCCTTACTGGTTTGAATTGTTTCATCTAAAACATAAGTTAAACCGTTTACCCAACCTTGAGGCTGCTTCGTAAAAGTGAATACAAATGACGGTGGTGCTACAGAAGTAGCCGTTGAATAAGCACTTAAAAAAACCATTGAAGGATTATTTGGATCATCTTTAACTATATTGAAGTTTGCAAAATTTACTTGAACCCCATTTACCTTACACTTAAAAAATGTGGTTGGAGTTGGAGTCCCTCCTCCTCCGCCATTGTTAGACCCTCCATTAGAGCTATCTGACTTACTGCATGATGAAAACGCGATTAAAGCGGCTGCGGTTAAAATGAATATTATTTTTTTCATATTTATAATTTGTGCGAATATGGGACTTGAAAGCTGAAAACAAAAATGTTTCAGATTTTCCATTACCAAAGAAAGAACCTCAATAGATTATTATGAATTAATTTATAAAAAAGAGATTAATCAAAACGGTGATAAGCTGTCTTTTTTAATTCTTCTGGACTCAAAGTCTTAAAATAAGCATAAGTAATTTTAAGCCCCTCCTCTCGACTAACCTTGGGCTCCCAACCTAGAAGTTTCCTGGCCAAAGTTATATCAGGTTTTCTTTGTTTTGGATCATCCTTTGGCAAAGGTTTGGAAATTAACTTTTGACTAGTTCCTGTTAATTTAATAATCTCCTCACCAAACTCCTTAATGGTTATTTCATCTGGATTACCAATATTTACTGGGCCAGCATAATCACTGTGCAATAAACGATAGATACCATCTACTAAATCACTTACATAACAAAAGCTACGGGTTTGGCTTCCATCTCCAAACATAGTTAAATCTTCACCGCGCAATGCTTGTCCAATAAATGCAGGTAACACCCTACCATCATTAAGGCGCATTCTTGGTCCGTAGGTATTAAAAATTCTAACAATTCTTGTTTCTAAACCGTGGTAGGTATGATAAGCCATGGTCATTGCTTCTTGAAAACGCTTGGCTTCATCATAAACACCGCGTGGTCCAACAGGGTTAACATTTCCCCAATATTCTTCTGTTTGCGGATGAACCATTGGATCACCATAAATCTCGCTAGTAGAAGCAATAAGCACTCTTGCATTTTTTACGCGAGCCAAACCTAAACAATTGTGAATTCCTAGTGAACCAACTTTAAGTGTTTGAATAGGAATTTTTAAATAATCTATTGGACTTGCAGGGGAAGCAAAATGAAGGATATAATCTAAGTTTCCAGAAACATGAATAAACTTACTTACATCATGATGGTAAAATTCAAATTCCTTTAATTTAAACAAATGCTCTATGTTTTTGAGATCACCTGTAATAAGGTTATCCATTCCAACAACATCGTATCCTTCAGCAATAAATCTATCGCAAAGGTGAGATCCTAAAAAACCAGCTGCACCTGTTACCAAAACGCGTTTTCTTGTCATTTCTTATTTTTTAGACGTATTAATTCCAATACAATAATATTCAAAGCCATGTTCTACCATTTCCTCTAAATCGTAAATATTACGTCCATCAAAAATGAGTTTATTTTTTAAAAGCTTAGCCATTACCTTAAAGTTAGGCGTTCTAAATTCTGGCCATTCTGTAATAATTAATAAGGCATCTGCATCAATTAAAGCATCATTAGGATCCTTACTATATTCTATTTGCTCTCCTAATTCTTTTTTTGCTTCATGCATCGCTACAGGATCATACGCTTTAACATTTGCACCCGCAGCTAGCAACTTTTCTATAATCACTAAAGAGGGAGCCTCACGCATATCATCTGTTTTTGGTTTAAAAGATAAGCCCCAAATAGCAAAAGTTCTTCCCTTTAAATCACCCTTAAAGTGCTTTACAATCTTCTCATATAAAACACTTTTCTGGTTTTCATTTACGTCTTCAACTGCTTGTAAAATCCGCATTTCATGTCCGTTCTCGCGCGCAGTTCTTATAAGTGCCTTTACATCTTTAGGAAAACAAGAACCACCATAACCAATACCAGGGTAAATAAAGCGGTTTCCAATACGTGGATCACTTCCAATACCCTTGCGTACAAGATTAACATCAGCACCCATAATCTCACACAAATTAGCCACATCATTCATAAAAGAAATCTTGGTGGCAAGCATGGCATTGGCTGCATACTTTGTCATTTCTGCACTAGGCACATCCATAAAAATAATTGGATGACCATTTAATAAAAACGGCTTATACAATTTACGCATAACATCTTCAGCCTTCTTTGTTTCAACCCCAACTACAATTCTATCTGGCTTTAAAAAGTCTTCAATGGCTGCACCTTCTTTCAAAAACTCTGGGTTAGATGCCACATCAAATTCTAAACTTAATTTGCGTTTGTCTAATTCCGCTTGAACCGCATCGCGTACCTTAGCTGCAGTGCCTACAGGCACCGTACTCTTGGTTACAACAACAATATGTTCTTTAATGTGCGACCCAATTTCTTTAGCTACAGCAATTACATACTTCAAATCTGCAGAACCATCTTCTCCAGGAGGTGTGCCAACCGCAATAAAAGCTACATCTGCATCCTCCATGCATTCTCCTAAATTAGTAGAAAATAATAATCTACCTTTTTGGAAATTCCTAACCACCATTTCTTCTAAGCCAGGCTCATAAATGGGCATTATTCCTTTTTTTAAATTCTCTATTTTCTTGGTGTCTACATCCACACAAACTACATCAATACCTACTTCAGCAAAACAAGTTCCTGTAACTAATCCTACATAGCCAGTTCCAATAACAACTATTTTCATAAGATGCTTTTATTAAAGGGAGCGAAATTAAATAAAGGATTGAGATAAAACCTTATTTCTTCTGCTTAAATCCTAATTTTTTATATTTACCTATAATTTTAGCATATTTGCATTAGATGAAAACGCTCAAAAGTTTGCTTTTTTTGATAGTATTAAATTTAAATTGCCTTTCAGCTCAAGATAAGTATCTATTTAGCAATAAAATAATCGACCTTCAATTTTTGTACAATTACCAAATACCAGGAGGAAATATTGCTAAACGTTTTGGAAATTTTAGCTCGGTAGGTTTTGGAGCCATGCATAAATCCAAAACTAATTGGATTTTAGGCTATGAGTTAAATTACCTTTTTGGAGATAATCTTAAGGAAACAAATATGCTAGATCAGCTCATTACAAGTGGCGGTTATATTTCTAGCACAAGTGGTGTACCCGGCAATTACTCTGTTAATATGCGCGGCATTTCAAGC
>VEQB01000230.1 GCA_018883485.1 Bacteroidota bacterium | reverse complement strand
GCGCCTAACCGCATCAAAATTGCTACGAGAACCCGGTAAAACTGTAAAGAAAGCATTCTTAACGGTTACGGCTTGGCAAGTTCCAATACTTAAGGTTAAGCTCACAGAATAAGCGCCCGCAGCCAAATTAGTTAAATTTAGATTTTTAAAATTACTTACAGAAACACCATTTAATTTCCAATCGTATACTATCCCTAATGTATCAAAATCAGAGGTATTATTAATCATTAATCTTCCTGGTTCGCATAAATCTGGGGTGCCTGCAATAACAAAATCTGGGGTAATTTTTCTAATCTTAATAAAGCTAGGTTTAGTTACCGCAACCGTACATTGGGGCGTGCTAACCCTAAGCGCAACATTGTAAAAACCCTCTTGGTTAAAGGTAAAACTTGGGTTAGGGCCAGTGGCGGTTCCAAGGCTTCCAAAGTTCCATAAATAAGTATAAGCCCCGGCAGGACTTACACTCGAAGTAAAATTAGGCGAAAAAGGTGTTGAACATGCAAAAGTAGAAGATGCAGAAAAGTCTACTGTAGGTGCATTAACCGTTTGCACATAATTGTTTTTTATTTGGATATTACTACACCCATTAACATCTGTGGCTTGCAAACTTACCTTGTACGAACCTGCTAGTGTATAAACATTTACTGGGTGTTGTGCCGACGAAATATTACCATTGCCAAAGTCCCAAGACCACTGTGTTATAGCAGATGACCCAGAATTACTTGAGTCTCTAAATTGAACACTTAAAGGCGCACAGCCTATGCGTTTAACAGCATCAAAATCTACTTTAGGCAATGGGTAAACTGTAATGTATTCTGTAATGGTTTTGGTGTTTGAACCTACTCCGTTAGACACCGTTAAGGAAACCGTGTACTTGCCCGCTACCACATAATTGGCCGAAGGATTTACCAAGGTGGAAGTGTTGCTATTGCCAAAATCCCATAAATAATTGGTAGGACTACCCGTAGAAAGGTTAGTAAAATTAACTTGTAGCGGCACACATCCAGTTAGCCTATTGGCCGAAAAATTGGCCACCACTTGTGCATGCGTGCAAAAAGCAGCCAAAATACCAAAAATAAGTAGTGTTAATTTGCTCCCGGTTAAGCGCTTCATGGTTATTAGCTGCAAATTAATATATTTTAATTGAACTAATTTAGCGCATTGCCAATTTTAAAGATTAATTAACTTTTATGAGAATACATTTTATTTCTATTGGTGGAGCTGTAATGCATAACATGGCCATTGCCTTGCATAAAAAAGGTTTTGTGGTAACGGGTACTGATGATGAAATTTATGAACCAGCAAAATCTCGTTTAGCCAACTATAGTTTATTGCCCAAAGAAATGGGATGGCAACCAAATATAATTAGCAAAGATATTGATGCCATTATCTTGGGAATGCATGCCCGCAACGACAATCCAGAATTGTTAAAAGCACAAGAGCTTGGTTTAAAAATATACTCCTTCCCAGAATATATGCACGAGCAAACCAAAGACAAATTAAGAATTGTGGTGGGTGGGAGTCATGGAAAAACCACCACCACTGCTATGATTTTGCACGTGCTGCATTACCATAAAATAGAATTTGATTATTTGGTAGGCTCGCAACTAGAAGGTTTTGAAACCATGGTGGGCTTTAGTAAAACCTCTAAAATTGCAGTATTTGAAGGAGATGAATATTTAACCTCACCCATAGACCTTAGGCCAAAGTTTCATGTTTACCAAGCCAATATTGGTATCATTACGGGCATTGCTTGGGACCATATCAATGTTTTTCCAACCTACGAAAACTACTTATGGCAATTTGAAAAGTTTGCCAAAGATATTCCCGAAGATGGTGCTATTATTTATTGTGCCTCCGATGCGGAAGTAAATAAACTCTTGGTTCAAACCGAAATTGGGTGTAAAAAGATACCTTATGAAACGCCTGCTTTTAGCGTTGAAAATGGTAAATTCTCTTTGCCTACATCCGTTACTGGCTTACCAAGCACACTACAACTTTCATTTTTTGGAACCCATAACTTACAAAACATGATGGCCGCCAAACATGCATGCATAAAAGCTGGTTTGAACCAAACTCAATTTTTTGAGGCCATTGCCAGTTTTAAAGGAACCGCCAAACGTTTAGAGACTTTAAAGGAAACACCAGATAGTTTAATCATTCGTGATTTTGCGCATGCCCCTTCTAAATTAAAGGCTACAGTAAATGCAGTAAGAGAATTATATCCAGAAAGAAAGTTAATTGCCGTTTATGAATTACATACTTACAGCAGTTTAAACAAAGACTTCTTACCTCATTACAAAGATACTTTGGTTCAAGCCAATGTAAGAGCAGTTTTATTTAGCAAACATGCCTTAGAGGTAAAAAAAATGCCCATGCTTGATCCAACTGATGTTGCAAATGGTTTTGGCGAAGGGGTTAAAGTTTTTACAGATAAAAATGAAATGCGTAAATTTATTGAGGCACACTACACTGGTAAAGAAAACTTGCTATTAATGAGCAGCGGAACATTTGATGGAATGCCATTAGATTTTTAATTCTTAATTTTTATTGGCACAATTGTTGATTTAAAAATCATTTTAATACACATATTTGTATAATTCAAAACAAAAAACAATGAGAAAAATTACCTTAATGATTGCCGCATTGGCATTCCTAACAGTTTCATCATGTAAAAAAGAAGATGAAAAAACAACACCAACTCCTACCAAAAGTAAAACAGAATTACTTACAGCAAAGGCTTGGAAAATGACAGCCATGACAGTTAATCCTGGAATATCTCCAATTCCAGGTGGACCAACCATTACAGACCTTTACGCTTTTATGGAAGCCTGTGAAAAAGACAATACAGAAAAATTTAATACAGGCGGTACAGGTGTTACAGATGAAGGAGCTACTAAATGTGACCCAACAGATCCACAAACAGAAAATTTTACTTGGGCATTTGCTAGCAACGAAACTAAAATTGTAATAGATAGCGAATCAATTGATATTGTACAATTAGACGAAACTACGGCTAAATTCACAAATCAGATTGATGGTTCGGAATTGGGTGGAACTGCTGGTACTATGTATACCTTAACTGTAACTTTCAAGAATAATTAATTAAATATTCTTTCATCAAAAAGGGGATTTCAATTAAACTGAAATCCCCTTTTTTTATGCCAATGTTTTCTTACAAACTACTTAAGGAAGCTTGCAATGCCGCCAACTTTTGCGCCGCATCTGCGCGCTTTTGTCTTTCTTTTTCTACCAACTCTGGCTTGGCATTGGCCACAAATTTCTCATTGCTTAACTTGGCGTCCACAGATTGCATAAAGCCTTCTAAATAGTCAATCTCTTTGGCAATCTTCTCTCTTTCGGCAGCAGTGTCAATTACCAAATTCAACTTCACATAAATTTCATCGGTATGGCATGGCAGCATAATGGTTGCCTCCTCTTGCGCTAGAACAAACCCTTTAAATTGAATATTGGCCAACTTGGTTATTAAGCCTAAATAACCCTCGTACCTAACTTGCTCTTGGGTTTTAATCCAAATGTCTAAGGTTTCTTTCGGACTCATACCCTTGGCATTTCTTAGGTTTCTTATTTGGGTTATGCTCTCTGTTACATAACTTAAATCTAAAGAAGGTATGTTAGTGGCATAGGTAGGCATTGCGGCCACACAAATAGATTCTCCTTCTTTTCTTTCACCTAATTGCTGCCAAATTTCTTCGCTTATAAATGGCATAAATGGATGTAAAACCTTCATTAAATCTTCAAATATGGCCACACAATCTGCATAAGCACTGGCATGAATGGCTTCGCCAAATGGTGGCTTAATCATCTCCAAATACCAAGCACAGAAATCGTCCCATATTAATTTGTAAACACTCATCAAGGCTTCACTTAAACGATAGTCTGCAAACTTCTCTTCCAACTCTTGTAATACTTCATTTAAACGGCCACGCATCCATTGCCCGCTTAATGCTGAGGCGGCTATAGCTTCTTGGTTAACTTCTGTATCGGCTTGAACCGACCACCCTTTAACCAACCTAAATGCATTCCAGATTTTATTGGCAAAATTTCTTCCTTGCTCAACCTGACTCTCATCAAATAAAATATCGTTGCCCGCAGGAGAGCAAATTAACATACCCATACGCACGCCATCTGCGCCGTACTTGGCAATTAAATCTAATGGGTCTGGAGAATTGCCCAACGATTTACTCATCTTTCTGCGTTGCTTGTCTCTAACAATACCTGTATAATATACATTACTAAATGGCTTCTCTCCTCTCCATTCATACCCTGCCATAATCATTCTGGCTACCCAAAAAAACATAATCTCTGGTGCAGTAACTAAATCTTGCGTAGGATAAAAATAGCTTATCTCTTTGTTCTTTGGATCCTCAAACCCATCAAAAACAGAAATTGGCCATAACCA
>VEQB01000229.1 GCA_018883485.1 Bacteroidota bacterium | reverse complement strand
ATCATGGGCGATTGCTGCAATATTTGCCATCTTCCCATGAGTTGGGTATTGGCTTTTACATGTTCTATACCTAACCTAATATGTTTTTCATTTAGTTTAAACCCAAGTTCTATTAATTCTAGCGCTGCTGTTAATACAGTAGCTATGTTTTTTTGTTGGTAGAATCCTGGCAAATCACATAGCATGTTTTTCCAATATTCGCCGCTTCTAAAGGAGGCATCGAAGGCCGCCGTGCGAAAGCTACTTTTAAAGTATAACAAACTTACCACTTGGGTAGATAGTATTAATTTACTCTTGCATTGCTTAGCCTTTTCTTGGAAAACAGGATAGGTTTCTTCATCAAATTCACCTACAACCACAGGCACAGTTGGCTTTATTATCCCTGCTTTTTCAAAAGCTATTTTAGGTAGCGTATCGCCCAGCATATCCATGTGGTCCCAGCCAATATTGGTAATAACAGAAAGTGCTGGCGTAATAATATTGGTAGAATCTAACCTGCCGCCCAAGCCTGTTTCTATAATAGCAATATCTACTTTCTCTTCTTTAAAATAATGCAAGCTTAGCGCAAAACTCCATTCAAAGAAGGAGGGTGCAATACTTTCAAATGAGGTTTTATAAGCATCTACAAAAGCAATAACAGTTTCTTCTGAAATCATTTTGCCGTTGATGCGAATGCGCTCTCTAAAGTCTTTTAAGTGAGGCGATGTATACAAACCAGTTTTATAACCAGCCTCCTGAAATATAGAGGCAAGCATATGGCTGCAAGAACCTTTCCCATTGGTACCTGCCACATGAATTGTTTTTATTTGCCTTTGCGGATTTCCTAAAACTTCGCATAGGGCAATGGTATTGGTTAAATCTTTTTTATACGCTGCACTGCCTATGCGTGTAAACATAGGTAGTTGTTGGTATAAATAATCCAGTGTTTCCTGGTAATTCAATGCTATTGGTAATTTCGCTTTAAGCTAATTATGCTTCGAAATTAACGCGTGAACCTACAACTTCAAAATTAATCTTTATTGCTGAAACCTAAAGTAAACCGTCATGGTGCCATATTGTTGCTCTGCTGCATCTTCTTTTGCAGAAAATTTAGCGCGCAAGGCACCTTCTTTTGCTTTGGCCAATAAGTTTGGATCTGTGGTGGTACTGCCTACTTGGCCAGGCACTGCTTGCACTACATTACCATCTCTATCTACTACTATTCTAACCACAACTTTACCAGTAGATTTAGAATTGTCTTGTATGGTTGGAATTTGTTTTATTCTTCTATCCTTAAGTTCAAATCTAACTGGCCCATTGCCATCATTTCCTGTTCCATAACCACTATCTCCTGTGCCGGTGCCATTGGGGTCTCCATTTTCACTGCCATCTGGCCGGCCTTCATTTCCAGGAACTTCTCCATCTCCATAACCTCCTTGATTGCCTGGTTTTGCTTTTCTTTGAAAAAGTGCTTGTTGATTCACTTTTTTAGGAAGTTCTAATTGTGGCTTTTCTACCTTTATTTCTGGCTTTTTTTCTTTTGGAGTAAGTTTTGGCTTTTCAACCTTTTCTTCTTTGATGGCTTCACTCTCTGGGTCTTCGCTGGTCAGTTCTTCCGCAGTTTCGGTTTGCTCTTCAATTGGCGTATATTGCTCATTAGGTTGCGGGTCGCTAACGGGTTCAAAACTTGGCCCACCCATATTTTCTTCTCCAAGGCTCATCGTCATACCTTCAGATTCCCATGGTGGATTGGGCGCTTGAATGATCACTAAAAGTAGAATTGCCAAGATAATTCCATGGATGCTGAGTGTGCCCACAAGGCCAAAGAGCCTATGTTTATGCTCTTTTCTATCTATGTAATAATTTTCTGCCATAGTGCTTGTAAAAATAAAGGGCTACTTTTTTTAAAAACAAAGGCGTTTTGAACCTATGCACAAGTATAAACGCTAGTTGGCCTGTTTTAAGTACAAGCTATTTTCTTTTTAAATCGCCGTTTTCAACAGATTTAAGAAACTTACTCCACGCCATAATATCAAGAACAGGTATGGGCTGTGGTTGCCCATTATAATAGGCTTTATTGGCATAATCATTAAATCTCCAACGGGCATTCTCTGCCCCATCTGCTTCCATATTAAATGCCATTTCTGAAAGTGGTTTTTGTCTTAAATTTCTCATGGCAAGACTATACCCATTGTCTGGCAATTGGGTTCTAGAAAACATGTAGTCCATTTGTTCTGGGGTTGGCTGACCAATAATTACCATTTCTGGGAGTAAGAAAGTATCTTCAACCATGGCCACTACTGTTTTAAGTTTGTTACCTTTTATTCCATTGGGAAAGGTAAAATAATTGGGCTCATACCCAACAGAAGTAAAAATAATTACATCCGATTTTTTGGCTACAAAAGAAAAGTAACCTTGCATATCTGTATAGGTTCCTCTGTTGGTACCTTTAATTCTTATAGAGGCAAAGGGGAGGGTTTTTGTGCTATCATAATTTACTACAAAACCTGTTAATTGAACCAAGTCTGTATCATTTCTAGATTGTGTTTGTGCATAGATATTTTCGCCTGCAACAAACAACCATAAAAGGCAAATGAGTTTAAGTATACTTTTCATCAGATTATAAATCCCATTGTAATACATCCAATTACTATTAAAGGACTAGGAACTTTAGTGGTTAACAATAAAAATAAAGTGGCCAGCAATATCAGCATATTTTCTTCATTTACCTCAACCGGTAAAAACAATAAATAGGCAGAGGTTATCACTAAACCAGCAGAGGCGGCATTAATGCCTTCAATGGCGTTCTTAACTGGGGCATAGTTTTTAAGTTGATTCCAAATAGGATAGACAAAAAAGATAAGTAAAATACCTGGTAAAAAGATGGCCACAGAACTCACAAACCAACCTAATAATTGCCCTAATATGCCAAATTCTTTGGTACTCATGGCTCCGGCAAAACTGGCAATTGAAAAAACTGGCCCAGGCATGGCTTGCAATAAACCTACACCTGCCAAAAAATCTGATGGCATCATATACTGCTTATACTCCACAAATTGGTTAAACATAAGTGGAATAAGCACATGACCACCTCCAAATACCATACTGCCATAGCGGTAGTTATTCTCGAATAATAAGAAGAATCTATTTTGGGTGAGTACCCCAATTATTGCCATTCCAATAAAGATTCCAATAAAAACTAAAAGGTTATCCCATCTAATTTGCTTTATTGGTTCAGGCCGTTTTAAAGTTTCTTTATTTTTAATGTAACTAGAGGTTAGGCCTCCAATGAGCAGCATAACGGGTATAAGCCAAGGTGATGACAATAAAATACCAACCAAGGAGGTTGCTACCAGCAATAACCAATGATAGGGCTTATGAATAAAAATTTGAATAAATTTTATGGCTGCAAAAATTAGAAACCCTGAGGCCATGGGTTGTAAAAATCTTAAATACTCATACCTAGGATGGTCTATGGCCATATTTGAAAACATTAAAGCAAAGGCTCCCATTAATAAGCATGCAGGTAACACCCAAATGCCAAGTGTGAAAAATGCTAAAGTTGCGCCCCCGCGCATAAAGCCAATGGCTGTAATAGTTTGGGTAGAGGTAGGGCCAGGTAACATGGTACATAACGAATTAATTTCTTTTAGTTCGTCTTCGCTTAAATATTTTTTCTTTTGAACCAATAGCCTTTGAAACTGGGTATAGTGCACTTGTGGACCTCCAAATGCAGTGAGCGCAAGCCGCAACACATCGCCTAAAAAAACGAAATTTCTAAACCGTTGAAACTGTCCTTTAACTAATTGTGCCATTCTCTATAATGGCAAAAATAAGAAAAGGCAGCTTTTGGCTGCCTTTTCCTTAAAATTAATTTTAAAATTATTCTACAATTAACTTTTTGCTTGCAATGCCATTGCTTGCATAAATTTTTAATAAGTAGTATCCAGCTTGTAAATTGATATCAATGGTTTGACTATTAAAAACTTTTGTTTGGTTAGATATGGTTTGAATTAATTTTCCACCCAAGTCATAAATTTCTGTCTTTTCTAAACTAGCCCCGTCAAATACATCAATGGTAAAGGATGTTTTGGTAGGGTTAGGATAAACATTGAAATTATTATTAAATGCCTCTGAGTTAAGACCAGCTACAGGCGGCAAATTAAAGGCTTGCGTGCCATCTGAGCGGCTATTTGAAGAACCTTGCAATGCGCTAAAACCTAAACCTCTTCTAGCAAATGCTTTCCAAAGAAGGTCTTTATTAGCACCACCATTATTTATCGAATCTGCAAGTAAAATAGCATTTCTAGAATCTACAAATCCTGGTTGACAAGGTTGTAGTTTTAACCCATCAATTACCAATTGAATGGCTTTATTGTTTCCTCCATTGCCATTATAAATATCATTGTCGTAGCCATAAACATCTACCATATCCCAGAAGATATCATATAACATTGAGCAAAATACAAATCCTACAC
>VEQB01000228.1 GCA_018883485.1 Bacteroidota bacterium | reverse complement strand
GTGCTAGGAGTTAGCATCAATCCAGCAAATACAAATTATCTTAGCAATGGTACAGACTTTTTACTGGGTGGTTTCTCTGGTAGTATTTTAAACAATGGCTTTTACTTGAAAGCTAAGCCCATTACGCAATATATAAATGGAGATATTATCAGTTCTATTACCAAAAAGGATCCAACTAATCCAGAGGAGGGAATTAATGAAAAATTTGATAGAATTTATAATATTCAGCGCAGCCTGAAGCCTAGCAATTACATCTTTGCCGATGCAACTGTGCTAGGGCCTTCATTTCTTATTAACCTCAAAAAGCACTCGTTTGGATTAAGCACCGCCGTTAAGACCAACTCCAATACTATTGATTTATCTCCAAATATGGCAATTTTTCTACTAAAAGGTGCAAATGCCGTTGAATTAGTTGGAAAATCAACCAATCTAAATTATGTTACTTCTAGTACCATGGTTTATACTGATATTGCTTTTAATTACTCCTACCAAGTTGCAGAAACATTTAATGGATTGCATAGGTTAGGCTTCTCTGCTCACTACCTAAACGGCATAAACTCTATTATTTTTCAAGACAATAACAATGCAAAGTGGGACTTTATAGGCGACTCTACTATCTCAATGAATGGTGCTGATTTTACCTACAGCTATGCGGCTACAAAGTCAGAAAAAATTTCGGAACTACTAGAATCTAGAGGAACAGGTTTTGCCTTAGATATTGGATATACCTTTATACGTAAAAAGAAAGGTAGACCCACTCGCAAAACAGTTTGTCCAAATATTAGATTTCTAGGCAAAACTAGAGAATACCAAGAATACAAATGGAAATTAGGCGTTGCCTTAATGGATATTGGTTATATAAATTTTAAAAACCAAACATCTATAAATACTTATGAAAATGCTACGGGAGAAGTTGAAAACTTAGATCTTGCCTTCTACAGTGGTGTGTTTGCACTAGAAAGAGCCTTAAATTTTGCCTATGCAGGCCAACCTACTATTTACAAAAAAGAGAATAGCTTTACACACTATACTGCAACAAGATTAAATGTGCAATTTGACTATGCTTATAAAAATGGTTGGTACTTCAATTTTTCTGGTTCTCACAGACTACCTGTTCCAGGAGCACTAAGCATGAGAGCACCTAATATTGTAAGCTTAACATCAAGATACGAAAGAGATAAATTTGATTTATACATCCCAATTAGCTTAATAGAATATCAATATCCTATTTTGGGATTCGGGTTTAGGGTTGGTCCATTTTACATGGGAACCAATCATTTACTAGAATTAGTAGGCATTAGAAATATAAGAGGTGCAGATATTTATCTAGGTTTGAAATTTAATCTTTCAAACTTCAGAGGCGTTTAATTATTTTATTAAAATAGTTATTTCTTCGCTCAGCGGGTTTACACCAGACCCATAATATTTTAACCAATTTCCATTCGGGTCAACCATTATTTTATTAAAATTCCATTTAATAGTTGCATCGCTCACACCATTTAAGGATTTCATAGTTAACCATTGGTAAATAGGGTGCTGCTCTTCACCCTTTACAGATATTTTCTGACTCAAAGGGAACGTTACTCCATAATTCTTCTTGCAAAATGTTTGGATATCTTCTGCGGTTCCTGGCTCTTGGCCCATAAACTGATTACAAGGAAATCCAATTACTACCAATTTATCTGCGTATTTCTCTGATAACTTTTGCAATTCTGCGTACTGCGGTGTGTAACCGCATTCGCTTGCCACATTAACACAAAGTACATACTTTCCTTTATAATCACTCATTTTTAATGTTCCTTTACCATCAATGGTTGGTATGCTTAAATCATGAAAATTAGTAACCTTTGAAAGTGTTCTAGGTTTCTTAGATTTGGAAGCAGAAAAACTGTAAACAACCACTCCAGCAAATGCTAAAACTAAAATCGAAAAAAAGTATTTCTTCATAAAATTATTTATAATGCTAATATAGCCTTCTTAATGTCATCCATTTGCCATTGAGGCGTGGAGGTTGCGCCACATATACCAATACTATCGTTTTCTTGAAACCATTCTTTCTGCAATTCCTCTTTACTACTTACAAAAAAAGTATTTGGATTATTGTCTTTACAAACATCAAATAACACTTTACCATTAGACGACTTTTTTCCTGCAACAAAAACAACTTTATCAAACTTGGTTGAAAAATCGCGCAATTGAATATCTCTATTGCTTACTTGTCTGCACAGTGTGTCATTAAAACTTACCTCTATCCCTTGCCCCTCTAATTTATCTTTCAAGGCAAATAAATTTTTTGTTCTCTTCGTAGTTTGGCTAAAGAGTTGAATTTTTGATGGTAACTCGTAGTTTTCTAATTCATCAAATTTCTCTATTACAATAGCTTCTCCATTGGTTTGACCCAACAGACCTTTAACCTCTGCATGGCCATGCTTGCCATAAATCATGATTTTTTCATCGTTGTTAAATGCATCACGCACCCTGTGTTGCAGTTTCAAAACCACTGGGCAAGAGGCGTCTACCAACTCAATATCGTTTTGTAGTGCAATTTGGTAAGTTTCCGGTGGTTCACCATGTGCTCTAATTAAAACGCGCTCTCCACGTAAATCTTTAAACCTATCGTAATCTATTATTTCTAGACCCTTCCTCCTAAGTCTTTCAACTTCTTCATCGTTGTGCACGATATCTCCCAAACAATAAAGCTTGCCATATTCGTCTAACATATCCTCTGCCATTTGTATGGCGAAAACAACGCCAAAACAAAATCCAGAATTTTCATCAATTTCAATTTTTACATTCATGTTAAGCAAGAACTATAAGTAAACACAACGGAGGCACTAATGTTTGTTTCAAATTTAAAACAAATTTTACAAATGCGCCTATGAGAACTATTTTCTATTAATTGTTGCAAATTTAAAACAATGAACTATCAAATAGGTTATCTAAAATATGGGTAATACAGATAATTTAATAAACGAAGATGGAAGTTACATAGGGCCAGCAAATTTATCTCCCATTCCACTAACTTTAGGCTCTCCAGCCATACAACCAATAGATAAAGGAAAGATAAAAGCAAATGCTGTAGAGGCAATGCATCATTATGCCAACCAAGAGGTAGCACTCTTGAAGAGGCAAGCTGATTTAATTATGGAGCAAGTTAGAGACATAGAATCTCGATTAAAAGTTTCTGAAAAAATTTACGAATCGGATTTTAGATTTCAACCTGTTGTAGGACAATTATACCACCTTTACGAGCAAGATGACTATTATCGACTTTCACTAATTGGTCCAGGAGAATGGGGCAGGAGCAAAACCATGGGTAAACATATTGCCTCGGTAAGGTTATTAGGAGATCACAGCTGGGAAGTGTTGAAAGGCAAGTAATAAATCCAAAATTTGGGCAATTGGGTAATTTAGCTACCTTTGCGGCGCTTATTAACTCATGCAGATTCAATTATTAAAATCTAAAATTCATAGGGCTAAAATAACCCAAACTGAATTACATTATGTTGGAAGTATTACCATAGATGAAGATCTTATGGATGCGGCAAACATGATAGAAAACGAAAAAGTTCAGGTAGTTAATATTAATAACGGTGAGCGTTTCGAAACTTATATTATTAAAGGTGAACGCGGCTCTGGGATGATGTGCCTTAATGGACCAGCAGCCCGCAAAGCAGCAGTAGGAGATCACATTATAGTAATTTCATATTGTATAATGGACTTTGAGGCGGCTAAGCTTTACAAACCAATAGCCATATATCCAGACCATCATAACAAACTCGCACTGTGAGCGAAAAAACCAAAAAAAACCTTTTGCTCGCACTAATTATGCTGGTAGGCATAATTTTTACCCTTTATGCATTTAGGGATGTTAATATTAATGATGTTGTTACTAAAATATCTAATGCAAATCTTGGGTGGTTAATTTTAGGTATGGGTATATCACTAGCGAGCCATTGGTTAAGAGCATACAGAGCAACCCTTTTGTATGAGGCAATGCATTTTGAAGTGAGTGTAAAAAATAGCTTCCTCGCTGTTCTTATTGGGTATATGATGAACTACTTTATCCCTAGAGCTGGTGAGGTGAGCAGGACCGCAGCCATTAGTAAATCAGATAATGTACCTTTGGAAAAGGGTTTAGGTTCTGTGGTAACGGAAAGAATTGTAGATATGGTATTGTTGCTCATAATCTTGGGCATAATTTTCTTATTTCAGTTTGATTTAATTTATGGATTTGTTGAGCAAATACTAAGGTCCAACGCAAGCGAAGAAAAATCTGGCTTACCCATAAAACGGATACTATTAGGTGCTGTTGCAATTGCTTCGGTTTTATTGTTTTTGCTGAGAAAAAAACTGGTTCAAACCAAACTATTTGAAAGAGTTTTTAGCGTGTTGCAGGGATTTGCAGATGGACTATTAAGTATAAGACATTTGAAAAAGCCATACTTATTTATAGGCCTATCTGTTCTAATCTGGATTGGATATATAT
>VEQB01000227.1 GCA_018883485.1 Bacteroidota bacterium | reverse complement strand
ATATTATAGAGTCGGATAAGTTTGGCTATAAGATTCCAGTTGAACTTGATCGCAATTTTTATCTGGCTTTGCTTGCCATTCCCTTGTATTGGATTGTACTGTATTTTTTGGCAGGACATTACAAAGATGTATGGCGTAAGTCGCGCATTAACGAAATATCTAAAACCTTTAGCGTTACTGTGGTTGGGGTGGTATTATTGTTTTTCTTTTTGTTATTGGATGATGAGGTAAAGTCTTACCAATCTTATTATAAAAGTACTATCACTCTTTTTATACTCAATTTTGGATTTACCATTTTCTTTAGGCTAATAGAAGCAACGCTAATTAAGAATAACCTTAAGAAGGGAAAGTTAGGTTTTAAAACAATAGTAGTAGGCAATAATCAAAAGAGTTTGCATGTGGTTCAGGAATTAATGAACCCTGCAAATACGCAGGGTAATTTATTTGTTGGCTATGTGAGTGTTAATGGAGATGCTAGCAATCATATTTTAAAAGATATTCTCCCAGATTTGGGTTATTATAAAGATTTACCAGAGCTTATAGAACAATATGATGTAGAAGAAGTAATTATTGGTATTGAAAGCTCTAGGCATGCAGATATCAATAATGTTAGCAATATTTTAGAAGACCAAAGGGTAATCCTAAAAATTGTTCCCGACATTTATGATATGATGAGTGGGCAAGTTCGCATGAATAATGTTATTGGAACTGCCTTGATTGAAATCAACCATGATTATATGCCCGAGTGGCAGAAAGTTGCCAAGCGCTTATTAGATGTGTTTACCTCGGTTTTGGTTTTAGTTATATTCTCACCAATTTTTCTTATCACCGCTGTTTTAGTTAAGCTTGGTTCAAAAGGACCAATTTTTTATAAGCAGATTAGGATTGGGTACAAGGGCAAGCCTTTTCATATCTATAAATTTAGAACTATGGTGGTTAATTCAGAAGTGGATGGACCTCAGCTCTCTAGTGCAAATGACAATAGAATAACACCAATTGGGAAATTGCTCAGGAAATATAGAATTGATGAGATTCCCCAGTTTTTTAATGTACTTATTGGCGAAATGAGTTTGGTGGGGCCACGCCCAGAAAGAAAGTATTTTATAGATCAAATAGTGTTATTAGCTCCTCATTATAAACATCTATTGCGGGTTAAACCTGGCATAACTAGCTGGGGTCAAGTAAAATTTGGTTACGCAGAAAATGTAGAACAAATGGTAGAAAGGCTTAAATTTGACATCCTTTATATTGAAAATAGATCCCTTGCTGTTGACTTTAGAATACTGATTTATACGGTTTTAACTGTAATTCAGGGCAAGGGTAGGTGAGATTTTCTAAGTATTTAGCAATAAGCTTTTGTATTTATTGCACTTAGGTCTATATTTGCGGTCCTTAAAATTTATAAATAATGTTTGCAATAGTTGAAATTGCTGGCCAACAATTTAAAGTTGAAAAAGACCAAACAGTTTATGTGCATAGATTGCCACAAGCTGAAGGCGCCAGCATTGAACTCGAAAAAGTGTTGTTAGTTAACAACAACGGAAGTGTTAAAGTTGGTTTGCCAACTGTATCTGGAGCTAAAGTTAGCGCCACTGTGTTAAATCACTTAAAAGGAGACAAGGTTATTGTTTTCAAAAAGAAACGTAGAAAAGGTTATGAAAAGAAGAATGGCCATCGCCAATCTTTTACCAAAATTAAAATAGACGCTATCAACGCTTAATTAATAATAGGAGAGAAAAGAAATGGCACACAAAAAAGGGGCAGGTAGTTCAAAAAATGGTCGTGAATCTCATAGTAAGAGATTAGGTGTAAAAATATTTGGTGGTCAGTTTGCAACTGCCGGAAATATCATTGTACGTCAAAGAGGCACTAAGCACCATCCAGGAGAAAATGTAGGTATTGGAAAAGACCATACCTTATTTGCTTTAGTAAATGGTAAAGTAGTATTTAAGAAAAAAGCAAATGATCGTTCATTTGTTTCTGTTGAGCCAGTTGCTGCAAAAGCAGTAGCAGCCGAAGCTTAGTTTAGTTTCCAATAGATTATTAGTCCACCTTTGCTAAAGCTTAGGTGAGCAATGGGGGATTAGCTCATTTGG
Organism: Bacteroidota bacterium; assembly: GCA_018883485.1. GTDB lineage: Bacteria > Bacteroidota > Bacteroidia > UKL13-3 > UKL13-3 > B1. The sequence goes on along the minus strand of VEQB01000227.1, from coordinate 2,398 downwards.
CTAGAGCGCTTCGCTGGCAGTGAAGAGGTGATCGGTTCGAATCCGATATTCTCCACCAAAAAAAAGCTGTATGATAAAAATCGTGCAGCTTTTTTATTTTTCTAGCACGTCTAAAAGGTTAGCACATTGTTGGCTGCTACACTTGTGTTTAGCGGCAAAGATGGAATCTTTAAGGATGAGCCCAAATTGTTCTACGATGGCTGGTGCACCTTTCTTTTTTATTTGCGCAGCTAGTTTCAAACCAAAACAAAAAAGGACTATTACAATTAGTAGCTTATTAAATATGAGTTTATTTATAATATCCGTAAAGAGCTGGTACAACTGGTATCCCTGCAATTACTAATTTAATTCCATTGGGAATAGTATCAATTTTTGTTGTTTTGAAAACGATAAGATCTTTACCATTCCATAGCATGGAGGTATCGCTAGTTTGTTGGTAGGTGCCATAGCAATATAAACTATCTTTTCCATTTTGAGTTCTAACCCAGCAGTAATTGCCATCTTCTCTTAAATCGAGCATTTTGTAGCCATTGTTAGTTAAGGCAGAGTCTCTAAAATATTTACCACTAAGTTTTATGGAGAAGGGAGGAAATTGCGGTGGTTCTTCTTTTTTTTCGCAGGAAAGAAAAGCAATTGAAATAAAGAAAATAAGTATTAAATTTTTTAGCATGGTATTTTCTGGGTGATCAAAAGTAGTGTTCTGAAATGTGAATTGCAAGAGGCTTAATTACCGCTTTTTGGGACTTTTAATCAATTGTTTTTTATTACTGTTTGATTAAATCAAAATTAGTCCTAAAAATCTTTTACAATTCTATGCAAAGTTGTATGTTGCAGGCTTAACAAAAAATATGAATATTACTTTACCAGACGGTTCCGTTCGCTCGTATGAACGGGGTACCACCGCCTTAGAAATTGCTAAATCTATTAGCGAAGGCCTTGCCAGAAACGTGCTAACAGGAAAATTTAATGGGCAGGTAATTGAATTAAACGAACCTATAGCTAATGATGGAGCTTTAATTCTTTACACCTGGGATAGCAAAGAGGGCAAAACAGCGTTTTGGCATTCTTCTGCGCATGTGATGGCTCAAGCCATTGAACATTTTTTTCCTGGCGTTAATTTAACCATTGGGCCTGCGGTAGACAATGGATTTTATTATGATATAGATTTTGGCAATCAAGCTTTTTCTGAGAAAGACTTTAAGCGTATTGAAGATAAAATGCTTGAGTTTGCAAGAGAAAAGGCTGAATTTAAAAAGAAAGAAATAACTAAAGCAGAGGCTTTGGCTTATTACCAAGATAAAAGCAATCCATTTAAAGTTGAGTTGATAGAAAACTTAAATGATGGTGAAATAACTTTTTGCACCCACAGCACCTTCACAGATTTGTGTCGTGGAGGTCATATTCCCAATACTGGTTTTATTAAAGCCGTTAAGCTAATGAGTGTGGCTGGGGCTTATTGGAGAGGTAATGAAAAGAATCCTCAATTAACCCGAGTTTATGGAATTACTTTCCCTAAGCAAGCAGATTTGGCAGAATACTTGGTAATGTTAGAGGAGGCCAAGAAGCGAGATCACCGTAAATTAGGCAAGGAGTTAGAGATTTTTACCTTTGATGATGATGTTGGTCCGGGGTTACCTTTATGGTTGCCCAATGGAGGCGCCATTATTGAATTGTTAGAAACCTTTGCCAAGCAAACAGAGGCTGAGGCTGGTTATGTTAGGGTAAAATCTCCGCACATTGCTAGAGAAAGCATGTATATCAAAAGCGGGCATTTACCTTATTATAAAGATAGCATGTTTCCTCCTATGGATATTGATGGAGAAAGGTATTATTTAAAGGCGATGAATTGCCCGCATCACCATAAGATTTTTGCGGCTACTCCAAAAAGTTATAGGGACTTACCTCTTCGGTATGCAGAGTATGGCACTTGTTATAGATATGAACAAAGTGGTGAGTTATTTGGCTTAATGCGTGTGCGCAGTTTGCAGATGAACGATGCTCATATTTACTGCATTGAATCTCAGTTTGAAGAAGAGTTTAAAAATGTTAACGACTTATATCTTAAGTATTTTAGTGTTTTTGGCATAGATAAATATGTGATGCGCTTCTCTACACATGCACCTGAAAAATTGGGTAAGAAGTACGTAGACCAGCCAGAACTTTGGAAAAAAACAGAAGATATGGTCCGCCAAGTTCTCATCGATTCAAATATCCCATATGTAGAGATTCCAGACGAAGCTGCATTCTATGGACCAAAACTTGACTTTATGGTTCAAGATGCGCTCGGAAGAGAATGGCAACTCGGTACAATTCAAGTAGATTATAACTTACCTGAGAGATTTGAATTGGAATATACTGGAAGTGACAATGCGAAACATCGCCCTGTAATGATCCACAG
>VEQB01000226.1 GCA_018883485.1 Bacteroidota bacterium | reverse complement strand
GTGCTATCTATGGCAATAAAATTTCCTCCAATTCTATAGGCATAGTTAAACTCCATTTCATCAATCACCACATCTTTAGAAGAAATTTTAGGATGATTGAGTAAAAAAGAGTTCATACTTGCTTTCCCATTGATTACTAATTCATCGCCTTCAAAATCAATATTTTTTACTTGAAGTTGGGCCGATTTAAAACCAGTGGTTAGGTTAAACTTTTCTGCTAAATAAGGAATGTGAATCCTACCAGAATCAGGGGTGCTAAATAACAAGTCGGCTTCTCTTTTGCCTGGATTTGCCATACCAGATAAACGCCAATTTTGTCTGTCCGCTGGCGAGTTTACCTGCATCTCTGAGCTAACTTGTCCGTTTTCATAATCCAAATTCAAGAACTTAAAGTTAACCCATTGTTCATCTTCTTCGGCTTTGATTGAAAAGTTATCAATAACCATTGTTGCTGGAACTTTATTAAGCACTTTGGTAATTAATTTATAAACCACCTCTGCATAATTAACGGGTTCGCTAACTTCCTTAACTTCATTTGGGTTACTACTAATTGAGGTATCATTTTTATTGGCAAAAAAGGCATCAAAATTCCTTACAGAATCTCTTTTTGTAAGCTGCAAATACCCATTTCGTAAAAATATTTCCGAAACCCGCACATCTCCTATTAAGGCGTACATAAAACGGATACTTAAGGAGAAATCTTCTAAGACCAAAAGGGTATCTTTTCCATTAGGCACCACTTCTATTTGATGCAACTCTACTCCAGAAAGGCCTTTAAAGCCATATTGGCCAACTTTAAAGCTTGTTTGGTATTGGCTTTCTAATTTTACTTGAACTTTTTCTATGGCCTTTTTAAGAAAGTATCCACGTAAAGAAAAATACCCGATTAAGAGCACAAAGAAAAAGACACCGATAACTTTCATTATCAGTGTCGAAATTCTTTTAAGTTTTTCCTTATTCATGCTAAGACAATAGCGTTAAACCTGCATTAAATCGGCTTCTTTAGCCGCACACAAGTCGTCTATTTTCTTTATATATGTATCAGTTGTTTTTTGAACCTGTTGTTCAGCAGTTTTACAATCATCCTCCGGAACGCCGTCTTTTTGGGACTTTTTAATGCCTTCATTCACTTCTTTACGAATATTTCGTACTTGAATTTTAGCATGTTCTGCTTCTGCCTTTACCTTTTTTACAATTTCTTTTCTTCTATCTTCAGTTAAAGGAGGCAAGCTAATACGAATTGTAGCACCATCATTACTAGGGGCAAAACCCAAATTAGCGATGATTATTCCTTTCTCAATAGCTTGAATCATATTTTTTTCCCAAGGTTGAACCGCAATACTGCGGGCATCTGGGGTATTGATATTTGCAACCTGACTAATAGGCACTAATGAGCCATAATAATCAACCTTTACAGCATCTAACATAGACGGATGAGCCTTGCCAGCTCTGATTTTAGTAAACTCTGTGGCAGCATGTTCAACTGCTGCATCCATACTCTCTTTTAACAAGTCAAATAAGGGTTTTAATCTTGGATCGCTCATACTTTAATTGGTTATTCCTGACGCGCAAATTACATCGCCTGCAAGCAATTTAGGAAATATTTTTTAGAATGAGCCTCATTTTTATCTTTGTTGCCACAGATTATGGATAGAAGAGTAAGAGTTAGGTTCGCACCTAGTCCAACCGGCCCCCTTCATATTGGAGGAGTTCGCACGGCCTTGTACAATTATTTATTTGCAAGAAAACACGGAGGAGATTTCCTTCTTCGTATAGAAGATACAGACCAAACACGCTTTGTACCAGGCGCCGAGGAGTATATTATTGAGGCGTTAAAATGGGCAGGAATTGAACCAGTAGAAGGAATTGGCTTTGGCGATGGGCCACATGCACCTTACCGCCAAAGTGAGCGTAAACCTATGTATAAACAATACGCCATGCAGCTAATTGAAGCCGGACATGCCTATTATGCTTTTGATACTGCAGAAGATTTAGAAGGCATGCGCGAGCGTTTAAAAGCTAGTAATGTAGATGCAAAATATGATGCCATTACCCGCTCTACCATGAAAAATTCACTAACGCTTTCGGAAGATGAAGTTGGCAAAAGGTTAGAAAATGGCGACCCTTATGTGGTTAGATTTAAACTTCCACGAAAAGAAGAAGTTAAATTCCACGATGAAATACGTGGCTGGGTTAGCTTTAATACAGCCCAACTTGATGACAAAGTGCTTTACAAGAGCGATGGCATGCCCACTTACCATTTGGCCAATGTGGTAGACGATTACTTAATGCATATTTCGCATGTAATAAGAGGCGAAGAGTGGCTTCCTTCCGCTCCTTTGCACATTTTATTATATAGAGCCTTTGGGTGGGAAGATGTTATGCCCAAATTTGCTCATTTACCCCTTTTATTAAAACCTGATGGTAATGGCAAATTAAGCAAACGAGACGGAGATAGATTAGGCTTTCCAGTATTTCCTTTAAATTGGCTTGACCCAAATTCTGGCGAAAAAAGCAGTGGATACCGTGAAGCAGGCTATTTGCCCGAAGCGGTAGTAAACTTGCTAGCCATGTTAGGTTGGAACCCTGGAAATAACCAAGAATTGTTTACAATAGAAGAACTTACCGAAGCCTTTTCATTAGAAAGAGTAAGTAAATCTGGAGCCAAATTTGACCAAAATAAAGCCAAATGGTATAACCAACAATATGTTAGAAAACTAGATAACAAAGCGTTAGCTCCAATTCTAACAACAGCATTGATAAATGAAGGCTTAGCATCTCATTTTACAGCAGAATATGTAGAAGCTGTTTGTGGATTAGTGAAAGAAAAAATGAGTTTTACCAATGAGATTTGGGATATTAGTAAATACTTTTTCCAAGACCCATCGGCTTACGATTTAGGCGTAATTGAGAAAAGATGGAATGAAAAAATCCCAGCCTTATTACACGAGATAAAAAGCGAAATTGAAACTGTTGAAGAATATAATGCAGCTGCCATTGAGGGGGTTTATAACCAAGCCTTAAATAATCATGGGATTGCCGGTAAAGATTTCTTACAATTGTTTAGAGTTTGTTTAACTGGAATAGCAGGCGGCCCTCCCCTATTTGAAATAGCAAATCTGATTGGCAAGGCCGCTATGAGAAGAAGAATTGAACATGCCCTACAAGAATTTTCTAAATAAATAATTTACAATATGAAAAAATTAAATCTAGTAATTGCAACCTTTCTAATCCTATCGCTAGGTGCTTGTCAAATGGCTAAATTTGACCGCGTTCCTGGCAATGAACAAATGGCCATTCCACCACAATTTCAAGGTAATTTTATTCTTAAACCTGGAACTTACAGCAACCTTATAGGTTCAGACAGCATTGGCTTGCTTATTGATGGAAATTCTATTAGAATAAGTAACAAAAGCGGCACATACTCTAAAACCATTCGCCAAGATTTTCAGGTTAGTGAAATTAAAGGTAATTATATTATTGCACTAACAGATAAAACTATTCCAAGTTTGTGGAATTTATTTGTTATTGAAACCAATAAAGAGAATTTATTTATTTACCCATTTATAGATAAAAGAATTGCCAGCGAAGAAATAAATTTGATAGGCAATTATTTACCTCAGCAACAGTTAGTAATTACGCATGACCCCATTACAATACTACCAAACCCAGTGGGTGGCGAAGTTTCTGATGGTTCGGTTACAGCCCCTATTGTTAATCCTTTAAGCGGCATGCCTTCAAGCATTTCATACTTTTCTGTTATGGATGAGCAATTTCTGCAACTTTTCACCAATGAAATGAAGGGTAAATCTTTTATTCAATTTAGCCCAGTGGTAAAAAAACCTACTGGCAAAAAGAAATAAATATGAATAGACCTATTAGAGTGTTGGTTTCTAAAATTGGGTTAGATGGGCACGATAGAGGCGCCAAGGTAATTGCAACAGCGTTAAGAGATGCAGGCATGGAAGTTATTTATACAGGTCTGCGTCAAACCCCAGAAATGGTGGTTCAAGCGGCATTGCAAGAAGACGTTGACGTAATTGGCGTGAGTATCCTTTCTGGCGCCCACATGAGCGTATTTACCAGACTAACCGAGTTACTTAAGCAAAACAATATGCAAAATGTGCTTGTTACCGGAGGTGGAATTATACCTGAAGAAGACATTAAAGCCCTAGAAAATATTGGCGTTGGAAAATTGTTTACGCCTGGCGCCAATACGCACGAAATTGCTAGTTTTATCAAAGATTGGGTAAGTAAAAACAGGCAATTTTAAGGCTGGGTATTAACAAGATGTAAACATCAACGTAATTCCTTTTTGTTTCATTAAAAATAGACTTAACCTTGCACGTCAAAATTTAGAAACTAATGAGTGTAGCTACTATGTATCAAACCATCCTAACGGAAACCAAAGAACAGATTTTTTATATCACTATCAATCGTGAAGACAAGTTAAATGCCTTAAACATCCAAACCTTAACAGAAATTAAGGAAGCCGTTTTAAGTATTTATAACGACTCATCGGTTAGAGG
>VEQB01000225.1 GCA_018883485.1 Bacteroidota bacterium | reverse complement strand
CGCACACATTGGGTAGCAAAAGCACCTACCGAAGTTTCGGCACTTAACATCACTGCGTCTGCACCATCCATTACAGCGTTGGCCACGTCGTTTACCTCTGCGCGGGTTGGAACCGGACTGGTAATCATGCTCTCCATCATTTGGGTAGCAATAATTACGGGTTTAGACGCTTCGATACATTTTTTAACAATATGCTTTTGCAAAACAGGAACTTGCTCCATGGGCATTTCTACGCCTAAATCGCCTCGTGCCACCATAATTCCATCAGAAACCTGAATAATTCTATCTATATTGGTAATGGCCTCAGGTTTTTCAATTTTAGCTATCACCCTAGGTTTCCATTCATTAAGCTCTATCAAATTCTTTATAAAAATTACATCATCTGCATTTCTAACAAAGCTTAATGCTACCCATTCTACTTTTTGTGCCAAACCAAATTGTAAATCTTCCATATCTTTTGGCGTCATAGAAGGAATAGACATTTTAGTATTGGGCAGATTGAAACCTTTTTTATTGGTAAGAAAACCGCCAGCCAAAATCTCGGCCTTTATTAAATTCTTTCTATTGGTTTCCAAAACGAGTAATTCTAATTTTCCATCATCTAATAAAATACGCTCGCCTTTATTCACATCCTTTGGCAGATTATCAAAGTTTACGTAAATGCGTTCAGGAGTTCCAATGCATTTTTCTGTGGTAACTTCAATGGATTTTCCGGTTACAAGTTCTATCCTTCCATTTTCCATTTCCCCAACCCGAAGTTTGGGTCCCTGTAAGTCTAAAAGCATACAAACATGGGTACCTAGTTCTTCATTAAGCGCCTTAATATTATCAATTACCACTTGGTGATCTGCGTAGGAGCCATGAGAAAAATTAAGGCGGCATACATCTACACCTTCTTTTACAATAGCTTTCAAATTCTCGTAGCTAGAAGTGGCTGGCCCGATAGTAGCGATTATTTTTGTTCGGTTAAAATTTTGTTCATTCATATTATACAATCCAACTTAATTTCGATTTTATTTTCTCATTTTTAATTGGTGCAACAAGATCTACACCTTGAAAAAGCATGCATTTTCTAGTAAAAGTCGAAGTGTCAAAAAAATCTATTCCTCCTCTCACAGTAAGAAGGAAATCAAATTGTTTGAGCTCGTTAAAAAAGCAATTACCATGTTCCTTATTTGCAACCAATATATAGTCTAGATGGTTTTCTTCGTCTGTAAAAATAAAGCGAGAGAAACTTATATCAGCCTTTGGATTAAAATCTGGCAACTGCAAATCTTCAACTCTTTCTAAAGACAAAGGATGTATTTGGTTCAGAAAAAAAGCCAATTTACTCGCCTTAAATTGAGCAACAAAACCCAACAAAAGGAAGTCTAAATCCTCTTTAACCTCTAAAACTAACTTTTTCAAGTTTACAAATTAATGAAAAAGGAGTGAAAAGCGCGTATCTAAAAAATAATTTAACTAAGAAAACCAAAGGAATAGCCTCCGAAAAAACAATGATTTTGAAAACTTGCATTTTAAATACAAAAAGTAGTTTATTTGCATTCTATTAAATCTTACGAAAATGTCAGATATCAAAGGAAGAATTAAAACCATCATCATGGACAAACTAGGAGTTGAGGAAAGTGAAATCAACGACGAGGCAAGCTTTACAAACGATTTAGGAGCAGACTCCCTAGATACAGTTGAGTTGATTATGGAATTCGAAAAGGAGTTCAACATTGCTATTCCAGACGACCAAGCCGAAAAAATCGGCACCGTTGGGCAAGCAATTTCCTACATCGAACAAAACGTAAAAGGCTAAAAACGCCCTCAAACTTATTACTCATGCAGTTCCGCAGAGTTGTTGTAACAGGCTTAGGGGCCATAACCCCTATCGGAAACACCTTGGAGGCCTATTGGGAAGGATTATCAAAAGGGGTGAGTGGGGCTGCCCTCACTACCCAATTTGATACTTCTAAATTCAAGACAAAATTTTCTTGTGAAGTGAAAAATTTTGATCCTAACGAATTTATTGATAAAAAAGAAGCGCGCCGAATGGACCGCTTTACCCAGTTTGCCATCGTAACCACAGATGAAGCCATAAAGGATGCCGGATTAACCGATGCTGTTGATAAAGACAGAGTTGGAGTGATTTGGGGCACCGGAATTGGCGGATTAAACACTTTTTTAAGTGAGGTTACGGCTTATGCCAAGGGAGATGGAACCCCAAGATTTAGCCCGTTTTTTATTCCAATGATGATTGGCGATATTTCGGCTGGTCTCATTTCTATAAGACATGGCTACAGAGGCCCAAATTTTGTTACAGTTTCTGCTTGTGCCTCATCTACTAATGCCATTGCAGACGCCTTTAATTATATACGCTTAGGCAAAGCGGATATTATGATTACAGGAGGTTCTGAGGCAGGTGTAAATGAAGCCGCAATTGGCGGATTTAATGCTATGAAAGCTTTAAGTGAAAGAAATGATAGCCCAGAAACAGCTTCTAGACCATTTGACCTGGATAGAGATGGATTTGTTCTTGGAGAAGGTGGGGGTGCATTGGTACTCGAATCTTTAGAACATGCATTGGCAAGAGGTGCAAAAATTTATGCAGAAGTTGCTGGTTGTGGCCTTTCGGCAGATGCCTATCACATGACAGCTCCTCATCCTGATGGATTGGGCGCGAGTAAAGTGATGCAATATGCCTTAGAAGATGCTGGCATTCAGGCAAATGAAATTGATTACATTAATGTGCATGGTACGTCTACTCCACTTGGCGACCCTCAAGAAATAAAAGCAATAAGTACCGTTTTTGGTGACCATGCTTTTAATATTAATATTAGTTCTACAAAATCAATGACAGGCCACTTGTTGGGTGGTGCAGGTGCCATTGAAGCCATAGCTTGTATTATGGCTATTCATAAAGGAATTATTCCTCCTACCATCAATCACTTTACAGATGATCCTGCTTTTGATACTAGGTTGAATCTAACCTTTAACAAACCGCAACATAAGGAAGTGAAAGCAGCCCTAAGCAATACTTTCGGATTTGGTGGTCACAATGCTTCGGTTATTTTGAAAAAATATTCTGCTTAATAGTGCTTGGTAGGTTTCTATCTAATTTAAGACCTAAAACCGCCGAGCAACGAGAATTGGCAAGGAAAATTAAAGCCATCACTGGCTTTACTCCTGTTAGAATTAGTCCCTATGAGCAAGCCCTAAGACATCATTCTGTTTCCAAAACAATTCACGCAAATAGCGGATCTAAAGATAGCAACGAACGCTTAGAATTCTTGGGAGATGCCATGCTCAATGCAATAGTAGCAGAGCATCTATTTAAAAAATATCCATTTAAAGACGAAGGCTTTCTTACACAATTAAGATCTAAAATTGTGAGCAGAGAAAGCTTAAACAGCCTTGCCATAAAGCTAAATCTAAGCCAAGTTGTATCTTACGATAAAAAGGCACTTCAAAATATTCCTCTTCGCAACAGCATTTTTGGGAATGCCCTAGAAGCTTTTATTGGTGCTATTTATTTGGATGGAGGCTTCGGTGTATGCAAAAAATTTATAATTGATAATCTGCTTCGCTTTCACATTGATGTAGACAAGCTTGAAGTAACAGAAACAAATTTTAAAGGCAGATTATTTGAGCATTGTCAGAAAAATGCCATACCCATGGAATTTGAAGCAAGTGATTACCCAGATGGCAAAAATAAAATCTACAAGGTTAAGGTTATTTTAAATGGCGAACCAAAAGGACAGGCTGAACATATTTCTAAGAAAAAAGCCGAGCAAATTGCCGCACAGCGTACTTTTGAATTGTTGGGTCTATCTTCGGAGTAATGCGGTACTTTATAAAATTGGCCTATAATGGCAAGAACTATCATGGTTGGCAAATACAACCTAATGCAACTAGCGTTCAAGGCGAAATACAAGAAAAATTAAGTATTTTACTGAAACAAAACACTGAGATTATTGGCTGCGGCAGAACAGATACAGGTGTGCACGCAAAAGTTTATTTCGCCCATTTCGAAAACCAAGAAGCGCTAGATACCGAAAAGGTCTGTCATCAATTAAATGCTATACTGCCAAAAGCTATCGTGATTTATGAGGTATTCTTGGTTCAAGATCAAATGCACGCTAGGTTCAACGCGCTTGAAAGAGCTTATGAATATGTGATAGCTACCGAACCTAGCCCATTTACGCATGAGTTAAGCTGGTTTGTTCCAAAAAAACTTAATGTTGAGGCCATGAACCAAGCAGCACAATTATTACTTACACACAAAGATTTTGAATGTTTTAGCAAGGCCCATACAGATGTAAAAACATTTCTATGTGATATACGCTATGCCCAATGGCAAATGAATGCAAACAAAGAATTGGTGTTTACCATAAAGGCCGACCGATTTTTGCGAAACATGGTACGCGCCATTGTGGGAACCTTGGTAGAAGTTGGCAAAGGCAAAGTAACCTTAAGTGATTTTAAACAAATTCTTGAAAGTAAAAACCGCTCTGAAGCCGGACAAAGTGTGCCAGCCCATGGTTTATTTTTAAGCGATGTAAAATAT
>VEQB01000224.1 GCA_018883485.1 Bacteroidota bacterium | reverse complement strand
CTGTAATATAGATACCCCTGTCGCATATGCCTCTAGCGTGATTGCAAAGGTAGTGCTAGTCGTTGGCTTATGCAAAAGCAATTCACCTTTCAAATTCAATATAGAAATATAAGAATCCTTTACTTGCGGTTGAGGTATAGATAATTGCACTTTGCCAGAAGTAGGATTTGGATATATGTTTAATTGAATTTCATTTATTGTTTCTGTTACACTTGTAATAGTTTTGTCTGGCTTTAAAGTAAATATACCTTCTTGCATATCGCTTACGGCAATGGTTCCAGATGGAAACCATGGATATACTCCCCAGCAACCATTATAACCTTCATAATTAGCAGGCGGGTAGGGGAAAGTACGGTAATAACCTGCCTCAACTGGATTAAATGGATTGCTAATATCAAATACCACAAAGCCATCTTGGTAATAAGATATATAAGCAAAATTGCCAACCCAATAAGCATTATGCGCAGTGGCTAAAGCACTAGATTCAAAGGTGCTTACCAGCCTTGGGTCAGATAAATTACTTACATCAAAAATTTTAATAGCCAAGCCACTCGGCACTTCATCTGTAAACATTAAATACTTGCCGCTTGGATCTAAAACACTACTATGGTTATACCCATTCTCTGGGTAATTGGTAATCACACTCAATAATCTTTGATTGGTTAAATCCCGCAAATCAAATACCCATAAACCACTATATTCTGCAGAGCACCAAGCCGTATCATTTCTTACAAAAACCTCATGAATACTGCTAAATGCAGGTGTGCCACCTAAATCGGGAACTTCTAAAGTTCCAATCTTAACAGGGGTTTCTGGCTGTTCCAGTGAAACAATATCCATGGCAAAAGTTTTACCAGATTTTGTTCTGTTGATACACATATACAAGCGCTTACTGCTGGCTTCTATAAATATGCTGTGCGTATTAAAAGCTATGGTATCACTATCATACACTTTATGAACCGAGTCTGGTAAGTATTGCAAATCAAAAACCTGCAAGCTCCCCGCATTTCTATTATCACTAACGCAATACACATAATGCGAATAACATTCATAATCTCTATTTACCATTTGCTTCGATTTGCCATCTTTCACATCTACCAAAACTATGTTACTTGGATCGCTTATATCGAAGAAATAAATACTATCGGTGCTTCCGGCAATAATATATTCTTTGCCAGTTATGGTGTCTGTATAGCCAGTTAAATCATTCCAAATTTGGTAGCCATTTAACCTAGGTAAATTAGGGTTGAACCAATGGTCTAGTAAATTTACTTTATAAGATTGCGCTTGCAAAGTTGTTCCAGATAGAAGCCAAAACAATAGCACAAATTTTAGTTTGTTTACCATTTTACTAGTTTCTTAGTTATGCTAGCATTATCTGCTTCAAGCCTAATAAAATAGATGCCTGAATCTGATTGCGACAAGTTAATTTCTGGTTCCTTTTCATACAAATTTCCACTTTGTTTTAAACTACCCTGAGCATCAAAAATAGAGAATGTACTATGGGGGAAGTCCCAACCCAAAACTCTAAATGTACCATTACTTGGGTTTGGAAATATGGTAATATTTAAATCAGCTTGCAAATGCTCTTCATCCGATAAAAGCAAAGAGTCTATCTCAAACAAAAATATACCTGAAGTTAAATCACTTGCAATAATATGGCCACTTGGCAAATAAGGATAAACTCCCCAGCAACCTTTAAATCCTCCATAGACTTCAGGTTCTACTGGGTGTGTATCATACCAAGCTACCTGATAAGGCTTCTTAGGATCTTTAACATTCCAAACCCTTACGCCATCATGGTAAGATGAAACATAGGCAAAGTCTCCATACCAATAAGCATTGTGCGGCATGGCGTCCGTATTGCTGTTAAACTGAGATACAAACCTGGGGTCAAAAAAGTCTTTAAGGTCAAAAATCTTTATATCTAAGCCTGTATTTTCATCAGTAAACATTACATACCTGCCAGATTTATCTAGCCATGGCGAATGGTTATAGCCTTTGTCGGGGTAAGTAGTAATGGTTGTTAATAATCGTTGTTTGCTCAAATCTCTTAAATCAAAAACAAACAACCCAGCAGATTCACAACTCAAATAAACCGTATCATTGCGTGCATACATTTCATGTACATTGTTAAAAATAGGCGTGCCATTATTATCCCTAGGAACTGCCAATTCTGCTAGTAAAACAGGTAATTCTGGATTACTTAAATCTATAATATCCATTGCAGAATTGCCACCTGGTTTGCGCACACTACAAGCATATAATCGAGCCGAAGCAGTATCAATAAATATAGTATGTGCATTGTATAAAAGTGTATGTTCTTCATACACTTTATGCGCAGAGTCGGGGAGGAATTGCAAATCAAAAACCTGCAATTTACCAATGCCCGTGCCTACTTCTGCAACGCAGTAAACGTAATGTTGGTAGGTTTCAAAATCTCTGTTTCTGGTCCACCTTAAAGTGCCAAGTTCTCTATCTACTAGTCTCATGTTTAGTGGATCCGTAACATCAAAAAAGTAAACGCTATCTGTACTACCTGCAACAATATATTCTCTATTTTTTATCGGGTCGAACCAACCCGTTAAATCATTCCAAATATCCCCACCATCAACTGTTGGGAGCAAGGTGTCGTTGTAGTGTGAAAGCAACTTCATGCGATAGGCTTGCTGTGCCTTGGAGGTATTTATTCCAACGGCTAGGAAACCTAAATATATTAAAATAAATTGTTTCATGATTGCTTAACTATTTGTCCCACAACTTACGATAAGTATAATGAATTTTACTTGTTTCTGCCCCAAGGGCATTAAATAGACTGTGCATTTTAGGATTAAAATCGCCAATCCAAGACAACTCGCAACGTCTAAAATGATTGGTTTCTAGCATAGCATCATGAAATTTCATAATCATTCCAGTTTCTAAACCAAGGTTTTGATAGGCCGGTATAATCCCAAAAACAATGCCACGCATCCTGTCAATTTTCCCAAAATATCTATAAAATAGAAACTTCAATTTACCTATCAAATTTAACTCTCCATTTACTTTTTTAAAGATTTGGTTTACCTCTAACACATTCACATAAAAACCTGCTGGCTCTTGGTTGGCGTAAACAAACCAAATGGCTTTTTCAATAAGTATTGGCTTTAATGCGTTTAAAGTTTCCATCACACTTTCTAAACTTAAGGGAATAAAGTCTGGCCTTTCTCCCCAAGCTTTATTATAAATATAAACAAAATCTTTGGCAAATTGGTTCAAACCGCTTTTTTTAAAATGCTTAAACTCATAAGCAGGATTTGCCAATACGCGCTCCGATAACTTTCTAAACCTATCTATTTTAAATGTATTGAAGCTAATTTCTGAAGTGGTTTGTTCAAATAATTTTTCATAGGCATTTACTTCAAACAAGCATTGGTAATAACTCGGATTGTAATTTTCTTGGTAAGATGGCTCAGAATTAGAATGAATTAGTAATCCCCAATACTTATCTCTTTCACCAAAATTAATGGGCGCATCAACACCTTTTAAACCTTGTATTTTAAGCCAGTTTTCGGCGGTTGAAAATAGGAGCGAGGCAGCCTCTTCATTATCAATACACTCAAAAAAACCAATGCCGCCAATGCCAGTTTTAAATTGTTTTTCAGAATAAAATGCGGCTATTCTACCTATAATTTCTCCAGTCGAATTTTCAAGAATCCAGGCCGCTGCATTTCCATTTTTAAAATGACTATTTCTCTCCGAATTAAAAATGGTTTCAATATCTGAATTTAAATGAGGTACATATTTTTGATCGGTCTTATAGAATAACTTAGCACAGGCTGCAAAGCTATGCCACTGCGATTTTGTTTGAATTGGTACTAAATTCATTCTTGCAAATTTCGCATTAAAGCACTTTTTGCCAAACTGTGTTTTGCACTCTTAGTTGCAATTGTTTACTTTGCTGTAAATTTTAACGATTATGTTGAATATAGGAGACAAACTACCCAATTTTGAATTGAAGGGTTTTGATGGTAAAACGTATACCCAATTTGATTATGCCGATAAATACGCTTTAGCAGTAATTTTTACCTGCAATAGCTCACCAATCTCTAAGGCTTATGGTCACCGCTTAATAAACCTTTTCGAGAAGTATGAAGAAGATAGCATGGGGATTGTAGGTATTAACTCCAATGATAGCGAGCAATCTCCGGAAGATAGTTTTGAGCAAATGCAATTTGTGGCAGAGTGTCTTGGGCTTGATGATATGCACTTTATTTTTCTCCATGATGACACTCAAGAAGTGGCCAAGAAGTTTGGCGCTCAAGTAAATCCTGAAGTGTTTTTATTTAATCGCAAAAGAGAATTGGTGTATAAAGGGGCTATCGACGATTGTTGGGAAAATGAAGCTATGGTAACTACAGTTGCAGGTTTAATTGTTGGTATTATTGCTTATATTTGTTACAATGTTTTGGTAGCGAGAATTGAAAAATTAGTTTTCTCACTTGAAGCCAAAGCCACAGAGTTTATTGATTTACTTCACGAACCTTCAAACTAATGAGTTTAGTATAGCATATAAA
>VEQB01000223.1 GCA_018883485.1 Bacteroidota bacterium | reverse complement strand
ATTCAAATCCGTAAAAGTTGCTACTTTTAAGGAATCAAATCCTCAAAAGTTGCTATTTTTAGGGATTTGTCTTTCTTAATTCTTGCATTTTTTACATTATTACTTATTTTTGAGCCTGATTATGAGTGCGGTAAAAAGAAGTTTAGCAGTAAAATTAAAGGAACAAGTTGGGAGCGGCAAAGCCTTGCTTGTTTTTGGTGCGCGCCAAGTTGGTAAAACTACCTTATTAAAAAATTTGTTTAACAATTCTGGTGAGCTACTTTGGCTCAATGGCGATGATCCTGATGTGCAATTGTTGTTCACTAATTTTTCGGCTGCTAGGATCAAAGCGTTTTTAGGGTCAAAACGGATACTTGTTATTGATGAGGCGCAGCGCATACCCGATATAGGTTTAAGGTTAAAATTAATTACAGATGGCTTGCCAGAAGTACAACTCGTGGTTACAGGTAGTTCGGCATTTGAATTGGCAAATAGATTAAATGAGCCACTTACTGGAAGAAAATGGGAGCATCATTTGTTTCCATTATCCTTTGCAGAAATGGTGGCGCACCATGGTTTATTGGAGGAAAGGCGCTTATTAACACATAGGTTAGTGTTTGGGTCTTATCCCGAAGTAGTAAGTAAGCAAGGCTTAGAAAAATCATTGCTAAAGGAGCTTTGCAATAGCTATTTGTATAAGGATATTCTTATGCTAGATCAAATGAAGAAACCAGATGCTTTAATTAAACTATTGCAAGCATTGGCTTTACAAATGGGTTCTCAGGTTTCGTATAATGAGCTTTCTCGTTTATGTGGTATTGATGCTAAAACAGTAGAAAAATATATATTAATGTTAGAGCAATCTTTTGTAATTTTTAAAGTTGGCTCTTTCAGCAGAAATATGAGATCAGAATTGAAGCATAGTAGAAAGATTTATTTCTATGATAATGGCGTAAGAAATGCGTTAATTAACGACTTCAGGCAAATAGAAACTAGAAGTGATGTGGGTGCTTTATGGGAAAATTACCTTATGACTGAGCGTATGAAATTGATAGCGTATAAGGGTCATTGGGCAAATAAATGGTTTTGGCGAACTAAAGAACAAAAGGAAATAGATTATTTAGAGGAAGCAAATGGAAAATTAAGGGCATTTGAGTTTAAATTTTCTCCTCAAGCCAAAGTAAAAATTCCTACATCATTTATTGCCAATTACCCAGAGGCAAGTGTGGAGGTAATTACTTCAGAAAATTATGATTTATTTTTAACAGAATCTTTTACAGATTAACCTTATTGCGTTAAAATAGTTCCGCTTAAGCGCAGTAATTCAAATTCGCTAACCTTAGCCGCGTGGGCAGCTTCTAGCAATCTATTTACGTTTTGCAATAATATTACTTGTGCTTCTCGCAAATCATTACTAGTTATCATACCTACTTCATTTTGGTCTCTGGCAATTTCAAAATTTTGTTTGGCTACTTCAAGATTATCCTCTTCAAATTGCCATAATTCAATATTGGTTTTATAAATATTATAGGCTTGGGTCAAACTTAAGTTTAGTCTTATTAAAGAATCTTGATACACATAATCGCTGCTCTTAAAATTAATTTTAGCAGTGCTACTTCTTCTGTTTACGTCGTTACCATTGTATAAATTCCAAGATAAACCTGCACCATAATGATACCCATTGTTGGTAGAATTTTGAAGAAAGCCTGCTTCAGAATTTAAGGTGCTGTAGGTATAGCCTCCTCTAAGGGCTAAGCTGGGAAGTCTCTCTGAACGCACCTCTTCGCTCATGCGTAAATTAACATCCTTATTGGCTTTGGCTATTTGTAAACCTGTATTTAATTCTAATGCTTTAGACTTTAGTTCTTCGTAGTTAATGTTGGCATTGGGTAATAATGTATCGATTACTTCGTAGTTAAAATTTAAATCTTTGCCCATTAATTGGTTCAAACTTAATTTGCTGTTAAGGTATTGGGTTTGCAAACGTTTTAACAAGGCATAATCTGAATTGTAATAAACTTGTGCTTTTAAGGTTTCAGATTTAGCACTTTTGCCGGAGCTCACTTTAGCTTTTGCCACTTCCATTCTTTTCTCGCTAATTTGAAGAAATATTTTGGCCGTTTTAACTTGTGCTTTGCTTAACACGGCATCGTAATAAGCACGAGAAACGCGGTTTATTACCTGTTCCATTTGTTGCTTCATTCTTAGCGAACCAATGGCTTCTAACTCTGCAAGTCGTGCTTTGGTAGCAAACATTCTCATGCCATCAAAAATGGTCCAACTTAATTCTACACCCGCATTTAAGGTTTTACTTTTTGCACCATCTCTATTGTTTTCATTGCCATTTAAGAATTTTTGCTGCACATTAATTGTCTGGTTATCTTGGTTGGCAGTGGCATTTACATTGGGTAGCATACCTGCTGCTCCAGCGCTATTGTTAAGCTTTGCTATTTCCTTTTCATTGCTGGCAATGCGTATAGCAAAATTATTTTCTAAGGCAATGGTATAGGCTTGTTGTAAGCTTAAGATATCTTGTGCAATAATAGGTTGAACCCAAATTAGGGCTAATAAACTAATGATCCATTTCATGCGCATCTCCTTCTTTTTCTATTGCCACTTCTTTTCTTTTGCCGCTTAAAAATTCGTATACCACTGGAATCACATATAAGGTTAGAAAGCCAGAAAATAGGAGGCCTCCAATAATCACCATTCCCATACTTACTCTACTTTTTGCGCCTGCCCCTAACGCTAGTGCAATAGGCAATGCGCCTAACATGGTGGCTAAGCTGGTCATCATAATAGGGCGCAAACGCGAGATGGCTGCTTCTTGCACGGCTTGTAATTTGGGTAAGCCTTGTTCTCGTTTTTGGTTGGCAAACTCTACAATTAAAATGCCGTTTTTAGTTACCAAGCCCAGCAAAACAATAATCCCTATCTGACTAAAAATATTCATACTTTGATCAAAGTACCATAGCGTAATTAAGGCTCCAGCTAAGGCTAATGGCACTGTAAACATAATGATAATTGGATCAATAAAACTTTCGAATTGGGCTGCTAATACCAAGTAAATAAGGATGAGTGCAAGTATAAAAGCAAATAAAGTATTAGAAGAACTTTCTGCAAAGTCTCGCGAAGGGCCACTAAGGTCAGTAGTAAAACTTTCGTCTAAAACCTTTTTACCAATTCTTTCCATTTCTTCTATTCCATCTCCTAAGGTTTTGCCCGGGGCTAAGCCCGCACTAACGGTGGCAGATTTATACCTATTGTAATGGTAAAGTTGTGGTGGACTACTTTGTTCTACAGCACTTACAATATTATCTAGTTGTATCATTTCGCCTTTATCGTTGCGCACATACAAGGCTTTTAAATCAATAGGTTTGTCTCTAAAAGATCTGTCTACTTGGCCAATTACTTGGTACTGTTTTCCTAGTTTATTAAAATAGCCGTAACGCACGCCACCGTAAGCAAATTGTAGAGTTTGTGCTATGTTTTGAACCGACACGTTTAAGTTTTTTGCCTTTTCACGGTCGATATGAATTTCTAGTTCTGGGCGATTAAATTTTAGGTTTACATCAACCCCCATAAATACAGAACTTTTGTTTGCTTCTTCTAAAAACTTTGGCAAATAATTTTGTATTTTGGCAAAGTCTTGGTTTTGCAAAATAAATTGAACTGGTAAACCAGATCTTGAGCCTCCTGTTCCACTAATGGTTTGGTCTTGAATTACAAATGCCTTAATGCCGGTTATACCGCTTAATTGTTTGCCCAATTGATTTGCAATTTGTTGTTGCGAGCGATTTCTTTCTTGCGGCTCTGTTAAAATAATGCGCACAAAACCTGTGTTAGCAGCGCCACTGCCAGTAAATCCGGGTGCTGTAACTTCTAAGGTTAATCTTTTTTCTGGTATCGAATCATCAATTACCTTGGCAATTTCGCCCATGTATCTATCGGTATATTCAAAAGAGGAACCCTCGGGTGCAGAAACGGCAAGGCGCATCCAACTTCTATCATCTAAGGGCGAAAGTTCTGATGGAAGAGAGCCTCCAACAAAAAAGATAACAAAGACACTTGCAACTATTAGCACCCAAGCTAGCCATTTGTTTTTAAAGAAGTTTCCTAAACTTTTGGCATACGATAAATTGAGTTGTTGAAAGTAAGGTTCTGTTTGTTCGTAGAGTTTAGTGTGTTTGTTGCTCTTACGCTGTAAATACACATTTAAAACAGGTGTAAGTGTTAGCGATACAAAAGCAGAAATAAGCACTGCCCCAGCCACCACTACCCCAAATTCTCTAAATAATCTGCCTACAAAACCTTCTATAAAAATAATGGGAAGAAATACAACAGCTAGGGTAATAGAAGTAGCAATTACGGCAAAGAAAATCTCATTGGTACCCTCAATAGCAGCTTGCCTTGGCTTCATGCCTTGTTCTATCTTTTTAAAGATATTTTCTGTTACCACAATGCCATCATCTACCACCAAACCTGTTGCTAGTACAATAGCCAGCAGGGTTAAAATATTAATAGAGAAGCCTGCCAAGTACATAATAAAAAAGGCACCTATTAAAGATACAGGTATATCTACCAA
>VEQB01000222.1 GCA_018883485.1 Bacteroidota bacterium | reverse complement strand
GAACAAGGCAGGATATAATAAGATGTTAAATGAGGAGCCATCCGACTTTAGTGCGTTGGCAGAAGAGGTAATGGGTAAACGCAAAAAGGAGGATGAAGATGGAAAATAAATACCATGCTCCTGTTATGCTTAAAGAATGTTTGGACGGTTTAAGTATTGAACCCGATGGCATTTATGTGGATGTGACCTTTGGAGGTGGCGGGCATTCTAAAGCTATTCTTAATTTGTTAAGTAAGAAAGGAACCTTAGTTGCATTCGATCAAGATGAGGATGCAAAGGCAAATATTCCTAACGATACTCGTTTGGTATTTATTGATCAGAATTTTCAATTTATACGTAATCATTTAGACTACCAAGAGCTTTTGCCAGTAGATGGCATACTAGCAGATTTAGGAGTTAGCTCTCACCAATTTGATGAAGCAGACCGTGGTTTTTCTTTTCGGTTTGATGAAGCAGAATTGGATATGCGTATGGATAGGGCTGCAGGTATTTCGGCAGCTGAGTTATTAAATACAAGCAGTGAAAGTAAGATAGCAGATATTTTATATCAATATGGTGAGTTAAAAAATTCGCGCGCCTTGGCGCGCGAGATTGTTGCCTACCGCAGTGTTGAAGCTATTAAAACGGTGGCTCATCTTAAAGAAGCTCTAAAAAAGCATATTCCCAAGTTTGGTGATTATAAATTCTTAGCACAAGTTTTTCAAGCTTTGAGAATTGAGGTTAATCAAGAAATGGAGGTGCTTAAAGCATTCCTACTTCAAGTACCTCAAGTATTAAAAACTAATGGAAGGCTCGTTGTAATGAGCTACCATTCTTTAGAAGACCGTTTGGTAAAAAACTTTATGCAAACAGGCAACTTTAATGGGGATGAGGAAAAAGACCTCTTTGGTAATGTAAGCAGACCGCTTAAGCCTATTACCAGAAAGGTGGTTACTGCTTCTCCTCAAGAGTTAGAGTTAAACCCAAGATCACGTAGTGCTAAACTGAGAATTGCCGAGAAAATAGGCCAATAAACGGATGAATAACATTATTACAGAAGAGCAAAATAAGGGGAATGCTATACCCGATTTGGAGACTAAAAATTTTACAGATCGCGTGCGCAAACTTGCCGATTATGATTTCCGCATTAACCCGAATTTTTTAAGAAAACAAGCCCCCTTTTTGGCTTACGTATTCTTTTGGGTAATGCTATTTATTTATAGTAGTCACCGCGCCGAAAAACTTATTAGAGAAACAGATAAACTAAACAAAGAAGTGAAGGACTTGCGTAGTGAATATATTTCTGTTTCTAGTGAACTCATGCGGGCAAGCAAGCAAAGTGCTGTGGCTAAAAAGCTTCAAACAACAGGCATTAAAGAATTGAAAACACCCCCTCAAAAAATTACCTATAGTGGCAACTAATACAAATACCAGAAAAG
Source organism: Bacteroidota bacterium (assembly GCA_018883485.1). Classification (GTDB taxonomy): domain Bacteria; phylum Bacteroidota; class Bacteroidia; order UKL13-3; family UKL13-3; genus B1. Next base: position 3,156 of record VEQB01000222.1, on the reverse strand, counting down.
CAATTTTTGTGCGAAGTACCCTTGTGTTTTCGTGCATGATGCTATTTGCAGCAGTAGTAGTTTATGGGCTAGTAAATGTTCAAATTATAGAGGGGAAACATTGGAGAGATATGGCCGAAGAGTTAGGTACACGTGAGGTTGAAATTGAATCTGTACGTGGAAATATTTTTGATTGTAAGGGCAATTTATTAGCCACCTCGGTGCCTATTTATGATGTGATTATAGATGCCAAAGCCCCCGGTTTTACAGAGGTTGAAAGCTTTCAACAAAATATTGATTCATTGGCAATTTATTTGGCAAATTTGTTTCAAGACAAATCAATTGAAGCCTATAAATATCAACTGCTTAGTTTACGCAAAGAAGGTAAGCGCTACAATGTTTTTAAGCGTAAAGTTAGTTATAGGCAAATGCGTGCGCTTAGCCAATTTCCTATTTTTAGATTAGGCAGAAATAAAGGTGGTTTGATCCTAAACCCGCGCAGTAGAAGAGAAAAACCTTTTGATATGTTAGCAGAACGTACCATAGGATTTAAACAAGCAGAAGGAAATGTAAAGGTTGGGTTAGAGGGTTTTTTTGATAAAGATTTGAGTGGTAAAAGTGGAAAACATGTAATGCAACGTATTGCTGGTGGAACTTGGATTCCAGTAAACGATGAATTGATGATTGAAGCGCAACAAGGAAAAGACTTGGTAACTTCAATTGATATCAATTTGCAAGATGTGGCAGAGCACGCCTTATTAAATACCCTTATAGAAAATGATGCGGATTACGGTACTGCAATTCTTATGGAAGTAGCCACAGGAGAGCTTAAAGCCATTGCTAATCTCACTAGGGAATCTCAGGGTATTTACCAAGAAAAATACAATTATGCAGTGGGTGAAGCGGTAGAACCTGGATCAACCTTTAAGTTAATTTCTATGATGGCTTTATTGAATGATGGATATGTAATACCAGCAGATAAAGTAGATACTGAAGGCGGAGAGAAAAACTTTTGCAATGCCACCATGAAGGATTCTCATTTAGGTACAGGTGTTATCGATATGCAGTATGCTTTTGAACATTCTTCAAATGTGGCTTTTGCCAAGCAAATGGCTCGGTTTTATGCCAAGCATCCAGAACAACTATACGCACATTATAAACGTCTTGGCTTAACCGAAAAGTTAAGCCTTCAAATCAATGGGGTTGGCGCTCCTGTTGTAAAAAGCCCAGACAGTAAATCATGGTCGTGCACCAGCTTACCCTGGATGGCAATTGGATATGAGTTATTACTAACCCCACTACAAATGCTTACGGTTTACAATGCCGTAGCAAACAATGGCGTAATGGTGAAGCCTCTTTTAGTAAAACGCATTGAGCAAGAAGGTCGCGCCGTGAAAACCTTTGACAGAAAAGTGATGAACCCAGCAGTATGTAAACCTGAGGTTGTTTTGCAATTGCGCAGCATGATGGAAGGCGTTGTATTAAGAGGAACTGCTTCACAATTAAAGAGCGGACATTATACTTATGCAGGTAAAACAGGAACTGCTGTAGTTGCCAATAATCGCAGTGGTTACAAGGCTGGTGGGAAGAGCTATCGTGCTTCCTTCTGCGGATACTTCCCAGCAGAAAACCCCAAGTATTCTTGCTTTGTGATGATAGGAAGGCCACGTAATGAAAATTATTATGCTGCAAAAGTGGCTCTTCCTGTATTTAAAGAAATTGCGGATAAGGTTTATGCCAGTTCCTTGTATTTACATCAAGAGCTCAAGTTTGTGATGAAACAACCGAGCATGGATTTGCCAATCATTCCAAATGCGCTCAAGGAAGATGTAAAAACTATCTTAAACAAAGTTCAATTGTCTTCTCATTTTCATAATGATTCTATACACGAAGATGAATCTGATTGGGTTGTTGGTATGCCTCAAGATAATTCGGTTGCCTTAGAACCTGTGTTGCTCGAAAGTGGTAAAATACCTGATGTTAGAGGCATGGGTGCTAGAGATGCTTTATACCTTTTAGAACGAAAAGGAATTAAGGTTGAAGTGAAAGGCATGGGAAAAGTTAGAAAACAATCCCTTACTCCGGGTTCGCCTGTTCGCAAGTATCAAACCATTCAACTTGAATTAAGCTAATGAAAACATTAGAACAACTTATATCAGCTATTGAACCTTTGCAGGTTTTTGGGAATGCTTTCCAAGAAATTAGTCTGTTAAGCTTCGATAGCAGGGAAGCTTCAGCAAGCACTTTATTTTTTGCTGTAAAGGGAACCATTACAGATGGTCATCAATACATTCCTCAGGTAATTGAGAGTGATTGCACTGCTATTGTTTGTGAGATACTACCTCTACCTTTAGTCGAAGGTGTTACCTATATTCATGTTAAAGATAGTTCTGTGGCTGTTGCAAAGATGGCAGCCCGTTTTTATGATGAGCCAAGTAAACAACTTAGTTTGGTTGGTGTAACAGGCACCAATGGTAAGACCACAATTGCAACTTTATTGTTTCGTTTGTTTAGATCCTTCGGTCATCATGTAGGCTTATTGTCTACCGTACAAAATCAAATAGATGAAACTGTAATTCCTGCCACTCATACTACACCAGATGCTATAAGGTTAAATGCCTTGTTAAGACAAATGGTGGATGCAGGTTGCGAATATTGTTTTATAGAAGCGAGTTCACATGCTATCCACCAAAATAGAATTAAGGGTTTGCATTTCGCAGGTATAGCTTTTAGCAATATTACCCACGATCATTTAGATTATCACAAGACTTTTGATGCTTATATAAGAGCAAAGAAGCAGTTGTTTGATGATGTGAATGCGGATGCATTTGCACTTACCAATAAAGACGATAAGAATGGTATGGTAATGTTGCAAAATACGCGCGCCACCCGTTATACTTATAGTTTGCAGCAGATGGCAGATTTTAAAGCACGCATTATTGAAAGCGATTTTAATGGCATGCTCTTAAACATTGATGGAGACGAGGCTTGGTTTAAATTAGTAGGGAATTTTAATGCCTATAACTTGTTGGCTGTTTATGGAGTTGCTTACCTACTTGGTAAAGAGAAGAATGAAATCATTACACACTTAAGTAGTCTAAACGCAGTCACTGGTCGCTTTGAATATTTACGTTCTACTAATGGTATAGTGGGTATAATAGATTATGCGCACACACC
>VEQB01000221.1 GCA_018883485.1 Bacteroidota bacterium | reverse complement strand
CAACAGCATCCCAGTGCGAATCATTGATTGGAACACTTACATGATAACTAACCACATACCCATATATTAATCCACTTTGTTGACACGCCGAAAAATAACTTAAATCATCTGTATAAAGTTGTAAATCTTCACTATATTGCTGTGAAAATTTAGCTATCCATCCGGGTATTGAAGGGTTAATTTGCATCTGTAACTAACGAATATTTTAAATTATAATGAAGCAACAAACTCATGAATTTACTATAACTTTCCATACCGTCTTTTTGTTGATTCATCTTTAAAAAACGATCGTAAAAATAGGTAAAAAAATCATTTATCACCGTTTGATGCTGTTGCCAAAAAATGCGATTTTCCTCAAAATTAAGCAAAACACCTTTATTGAGTTGGTCTTTATACACCTTACTACTCCCATTTTTCATTAATTCTAAATGATACAAACAATAAGTCACAGCAAATGTACTTGCAGAATACTTAAAATATAAATCCTTATGATGCCAAGCTGCCATAAACCCTATAAAATTACACTCGTTTTCTGAGGCATAACCTAATTGATGGGCCATTTCATGGCAAATTGTTACAGGCGAAGTGTATTTTGGTTTTAAGGTATTGATTTGGGCCAAGTGGGTTTTAACTTCGTTTGATCCAAGGCCAACCGAATTTATCTCTTGATGGTCTTGTTTGTTTCTATGGGCAAAGTTTTCAAATCTATGCAAATCAAAGGCAGTGCGCGATGCCCCAGTATCTAAAAGTAAGCGGGCTTTTTTTACGCCAATTTTTACTGTTAAGAATAAGTGAAAGTTGCCGGGTTCTATTTCTATGGGCTCTATTGGCAGGGAGGTTTTGGGCATAATTGATTTAAATAGTTACTCTACCGCTAACTTTTTAAAGTAGTACCCTTGGCTTGTTTTGATACGCAGTAAATACAGTTGTTGTGGCAACATCATTTCATTAAAGGTAACTTCCATTTCTTTGGCAGGTTTTTCTGGTATTTCGTTTTGAACCAAGCGCCCATTTAAATCAAATACTTCAACACATTCAATGGCATCTATTTCATCACTTATTATTACCGAAGATTTGGCAGGATTTGGATACACTTTAAGACTTGCTTGCTTTACTTGCTCTTGCCTTAATCCAACTGGCCATGTAACTTCAAAGGCATTGCTCTTGTCATACACATCACCAAGCCCATTGGCATAAGCTACCTGGTAAAAACCCCTTGAAACGCCTGGTTGAATGGTTAAGTTAACTACTAAATTTGAGTCGTTTACTTTGGTGTAGTTGTTTATTTGCATGCCAACAGTTGGTGTTCCTTGCCTAAAAAATACAACTGTAGGCGAACCCGAAGTGAACTTTGTTCTGGTGCCCAAAATAGTAACTGATAATGTTTCGCCTATGCCTCCAATGGCTGGAGTAAGGCTCACAATGCCTGGTTTATTATTTGTTCCTGCAACGGTTAAGGCATCGGGCAATGCAACATTTTCAAAAGGGTTATCTAACTCTAAATCGTACTTGCCCGAGGCTGCTTGCGGGCTTGTATAAATTAAAGCAAACATGGCATTGTTGCTTATAATTTCATCTGGATCTCCGTACACTTCATTGGTACTAGAGCCATTCTTAAAAAAGAGAAGCATATTGGTTTGGCTTGCTTGCAAGAAATGGGTATTCTCTCCTGTAATCAAAACTCTCAAGACTTCGCCTGGTTGCGTAACATTAGGCATCATGCTTACCAAGCGAGCCTTTCCTGTGTCTGGTCTAACAATAAAATTATTGGTGCTGGCAGCAGAACCACTTTGAAAACTGTTTTTTACTTGGTAGGTATAATTGCCTACTGTAGCAGAGCTTTGCACAAAAAGGTTTGCTCTTAATTTATTGGCCCCATCTGGCAATAAATTATTTACCCTAATATGGGTGGTAGGGGAGCCATTTCTAAAAAATTGCAATGTGTTGGAGCCAGGTGTAAAGGTATATCCATTGCCAGTTATGGTAACGGTTAATTGGTCTAAACGCCTAGCAGAATTTGGATTCATAGTGGCAGTTTGCCCAATAGACTCGAGCCCAAAAATTAGGCACACAACAAAGAGAAGGTATATTTTTTTCATGGTGTTTTTAGGATGGCTAATTCAAAGGTACTATTTCTTAATTTACTTTCTTTAAACCAGTTTACTAATTTTTCCTTAACAAGTTCTTTTTGTCCATTTTGCTCCCAGTATGCTTTACCAATTACATAAATACAATTAAGGTATTGGGCGTTACCTTGATCAAATTTAAATTTGTATAATGTGCGAAAGGCTTCTTCTGTTTTTTGCTGGTTGTAAAGCACACTGCAAAGATTAAGCAGCGCATCTGGTTGGGTTGGAGAAATAGTTAAGGCCTCTTTATAGAGTCGTTCTGCCTTACTTAAATCATTTTGCAGGGCATAAATACCTGCTAAGTTGTTTACCACATGAATCTGATAGGGGTTGGTTTCATAAGCTTCTAAATTGGCATTGAGTGCAGCGGTGTTTTTGCCTGTGTTATGTAAAGCTAAACCTTTATACCAAGCAATTGGGATCGAGAAATTATCTATGGAAATAAATTGCGTTTCTATTTCTTGGCTCCATTTCAGCATTCTTTCATTATCACCCAATTGATAAGCTTCTATCAATTTTTTAACCTTTTGTTCTTCTGGTAATCTTTGAAAGATGTGGTAGGTTATTAGCACAATGGGGATCAACAAGAGCCATGGTGATAGCCTATAAATCTGCCTAGGTTTAGGGTTAAAAGAGTAAGCAAATGCCAATAAAATAGCTAATAACAATTGGTGCTCATTGCGTTCTAGTGGGAAGTCGGCAGCTGCGGTAATTATATAGGCCAACAATGCCCCACCAATTACCCAAGCCTTCTTTTGTTTTGCTTTAACGCCTTGGTAACAGGTGTAAAGGGCATATAGAAATAAACCTGCATAAGCCAAAAAGCCAATTAGTCCTACTTCACTTAAAACCCAAAGAAAATCGTTGTGTGGCCGTTGAAAAGTGGTGAAGCCATCACTTACCAAATAATTGGTTTCAAGAAAACCGCTTAAACCATACTTAGGAAACCAAATTTGCCAATTGCCTGCGCCAACACCTAACCAAGGGTGCTCTTTAATCATTTGCAGGGTATTGGTCCAAAGTAAGATGCGCTCTCTAATGGTATCGTTGTTTAATAGAAGGGTAAACTTTTGAGGGAAACTATAAATTAGAATAAAAGCACCAATGGTTATTAATACATAAGAAAGTAATACGCTAATGCGAAAAGTTTTGGAAGAAAATTGTTGCGTAATAACAGCCAATAAAAGCAGCAGACTTGCAGCAAGAAATAGCCCCAATAGAACAGCTTTTGTTTGTATAAGTATAAGTGAAACTAGTACCAATAAGATTAAAACACTTAAAGCAATACGCCCCAGCATTTTCGCTTTGAACCAAAGGAGCACTATAAATGGTAAGCATAGCAATTGAAAGGAGGAGTATAGGTTTTTGTGTCCGAATGCGCTGTGTATTTCATATAAATTTTTCTGTTGCCATAAGTTAATTCCATTTTTTAACAATGCTTGTAGTTCTATACACAGTAAGATTAGTCCAGTGAAAGAAGCAATAGAAATGGCCGTATAAAGCCATTGCCTTTGAAACATTTTTTGCTGAATAATTTGATAGAATAAAACAAGTAGCACTAGAAACGTGCTCATTTTAGAAGCAGAATAATTTGCCTCTGGGACATTTAATGCCCAATACGAACTTAGCTGATACCCAATAAATAAGGTTGCAGCAAATAGAAGTAGTGGTAATGGAAGTGTAATGGGCGAGGCGTCTTGGTTTAAATAACAAAACAGCCATAAGCAAGCAGCAATTATTAGGGTAGGGAATTGTCTGCTAAGAAGGGTAGGGTCAGGCAGGCTATTAACATGTACCAAAGGCAAGCAGGCAAGGAGTAGCCACAGGAAGTTTAAACTTGAGGTTAACCTTTTGTTTTGCATGATCCAAAGGTAGTGATTTTGGTTATCCACAATAATCCACAGCTTTCTAACAGTTTTAAACAGGCAAAATTCCCCCACTTTTTCCAAAAGCACTCTTTTGTCCATATTTTACAGCTATTTCGGACGAAAATAAAAATCCACAATAGTGTGGAAATGTCGCAATTTTTTCACAAAGTGGGAGAAAGTGGTGAAAAGTGGTGAAAAGATTTTACTTTTACACTGTAATCGCTGCACACTAACAATGACAATGCTCCACGGAGAATACGAAGTTAAAATGGACGCCAAAGGGAGGGTAATGATTCCTGCTGCCTTAAAAAAGCAGTTACCAGAGGCCGCCAAAGACTCGTTTTTTATAAATCGTGGTTTTGAGAAGTGTTGTGTATTGTATCCTAGCAATGAGTGGAAGGCCATTGCATCAGAAATAGATAAACTTTCAGATTACATACAAAAGGAGCGCATGTTTAAACGTTACTTTTTACGTGGCGCTTCACAATTAGAAATGGATGGTTCTGCTCGTGTGCTTATACCTAAACAATTGCAAGAATATGCTTCTCTGCAAGGAGAGTTAGTATTATTAGCTTATGGGCATAAAGTAGAGCTATGGAATAAGGCAGAGT
>VEQB01000220.1 GCA_018883485.1 Bacteroidota bacterium | reverse complement strand
GCGAAACAATCATTAAAAAAGCCTCAATTGAGGCTTTTTTTCCTGCCTTTGCAGGATTAAGGATTAAAGAGAATTTATGCTAAATATTGTACTTTTTGGACCTCCAGGAGCAGGCAAAGGCACTCAATCTGCCAAATTAATTGATCAATACCATTTGGTACATCTCTCTACAGGAGATATTTTTAGAGCAAACATTAAAGGCGGCACAGAGCTTGGTGTATTGGCAAAAAGCTTTATTGATAAAGGCCAATTGGTACCAGATGAAGTAACTATTGGTATGCTGTCGTCAGAGGTAAATAAATCTCCGGAGGCGCGTGGTTTTATTTTTGATGGCTTCCCGCGCACCTCAGCTCAAGCAGAAGCATTAGATACTTTATTGAAAGAAAAAGGAACAAGCATTAGTATGATGCTGGCCTTAGAAGTAGAGGAAGAAGAACTGCGCAAACGTTTATTAATTAGGGGTAAAGACAGTGGGCGTGCAGATGACCAAGACCCAGTGGTTATACAGAAGCGCATAGATGTTTACAATGGCGAAACCATGCCGGTGAAAGCCTATTACGAAGCACAAGGTAAATACCACGGAATTCAAGGAATTGGCGAAATTGAAGATATATTTAAGGCGCTTTGCGCTGAGATAGATAAAGGTTAATAAAATGCTTCCTTGTTCAAAAGGCTTGTAGAGACTATCTTTGCAAGCCTTTTTAATGTAAAGTTCATGGCCGAATCTAATTTTGTTGATTATGTAAGAATATGCTGCCGCACAGGTAAAGGCGGCGCAGGTGCCATGCACTTTCACCGCGATAAGCATACTACCAAAGGTGGTCCAGATGGCGGCGATGGTGGTAGAGGTGGCAATATTATTCTAAAAGGGAATGCCAATTTATGGACCCTCTTACACCTTAAATTTAGGAAACATATTTTTGCAGAACCGGGCGCCAATGGAGATGCTGCGCTAAGAAAAGGTAAAGATGGGAAGGATGAAATTATTGAAGTGCCTCTTGGCACAGTGGCTAAAGATGCAGAAACAGGTGAAATAGCTTTCGAAGTTACCGAACATGGCGAGTCGCATATTTTGGTTCAAGGCGGAAGAGGTGGATTGGGAAACCACCACTTTAAAACATCTACCAACCAAACGCCACGCCACTCGCAACCCGGAGAAGAAGGCAAGGAAGAATGGAAAATATTAGAATTAAAAATCTTAGCCGATGTGGGTTTAGTAGGTTTCCCAAATGCAGGTAAATCTACTTTGCTTTCGGTAATTACAGCTGCAAAACCTGCCATTGCAGATTATCCCTTTACCACATTGGTGCCAAATTTAGGCATTGTAAATTATAGAGATTACCAATCTTTTGTAATGGCAGATATACCTGGAATTATAGAAGGAGCCCATGAAGGGAAAGGCTTGGGAACCCGCTTCCTACGCCACATCGAACGCAATGCTACCTTATTGTTTCTTGTGCCTGCTACCAGCGAAAATATTAAAAACGAATATGCTATTTTGCAACGTGAGTTAAAATTATACAACAAAGAACTCATGGATAAATCGCGTTTATTAGCCATTACCAAATGCGATTTAGTAGATGAAGAAACATTGAAAGCCATTAAAAAACAATTGCCTCGTGTGCCGCATATCTTTCTAAGTTCTGCTACTGGCAAAGGCTTACCCGAGTTAAAAGATAAACTTTGGGAATTAATTAACAAAGAAGGCATCTAGCATCATAGTTCCTCAAAGCTTCCAGTCTGTCTATTTTTGCGGCAATTATCCCAAGTAAAGTATTTGCCATTCATAGCTATATAAACGCCATGAGGTAGCGTTTGCGCAAAGGCTAAGGCACTTCCTAAATTAAAAAGGCCATCGCTTGAACCAAACTTATACGGTATCATAGCACCCGTAATAATAATTGTTTTATTTTTAACGGTTTGAGCCAAAAAAGCACCAGTTTCTGTCATGGTATCCGTGCCATGGGTTATCACAATTCTATCTTCATCACAATTTTCACAACTTTCTGCAATCAGTTTGCGGTCGCTATCAGTCATGTCTAAGCTATCTATAAGCATTAAAGTTCTGATGCTAAGGTCGAGTTTGCTGCGCCCTAACTTTAATATTTCTTGTATGTGACTATCCTGAAAAAATAACTTTCCGGTTAACTCATTATACTCCTTATCAAAGGTGCCTCCTGTAACAAATAATCTGATTGACATGTTGCAAAGAAACAAATTTATTGGATAAGGTAAAATTAAGTGTTATTGTCTTTGCACAATGATTCTCCTCATTTGTTTATTTTCATTTCCTACCTCAACAGAAAGTAAATATACTCCACTGGGCAATTGTTCCACGGGCAAGGTTGTTTGTGCTGTTAAAATGGGTTTACTAAGCAATAACTCACCAATTGGGCTATAAACTTTTAACACTACTTCTTCACTCCCTATAAGATTAATACTTACAGTTAGGGAATTCCCAGTAACTGGATTTGGATAAACTTGCCATTCCCTTGGTAAAACGTCGTATAGTCCAGTTTCCTTTTTCTTGATTTCAAAAGGATTGGTGTTGCTGTCTATAAGCTCCGTTGTAGCATTAGAGCCAATTATTTTTATGAAATTTATGGTTTCATTTATATCCGGTAGCTTATACAAAAAGCTATTTTCTTTTGCAGATAAAGGCATGCTAATATTCACCCAATCTTGATTGTTACTTTTAATTTGAATGCGCACCGAATCCAATTCTTTAGATTTCCATTGGATGTTAATTTCCGAACCCGCTTCAAAAACTTCTCCTCCAATAGGATAAAGCAAGTCAAGGCTTGGTGTATCTTTTAAAATAGGGGCCAAAATTTCAATAAAGAAAGGAGTAGAATCTCCAAATACCCTTTGCGCAGGATCTGCCACCCTTAATTTAATCTTTCCGCTGAGGTTTAAAGGGATTGTCCATGAATAGGAGGAGTCAACTAAAATACTATCTTTAAGAATTGCCCAAGGGCCTAGTTCTTGGGCAAAGTATAACCGAGAATAATTGCTATTGTTAAATGCCCAACTTAATTCTTGTGTGCTACCTGCTTCCCAGTTTTGAACTTCTGATGGTTTTTTAAATTTAAACCATGGCAGTGGTAAAATACTAACTGGTAAGTTGTTTTGAGCAAATACCCATGGAAATTCCTTGGAAGAAATTCTAATAAAAACAGAATCACTTTTTATCATGGGCACTTGCCACGTATAACTGCCTAAACTGGCAACAATATTGGAATCTATTAAGAAAAAATCTTTATTGTTTGTTGAATAACTTAGGTTCACCAATGCAATTTTATCGCTTAACCAATTTATAATTTGAGAGCCTCCAGCATTCAAAATGCTTCTACTAGCAGGTGATTGGTAAGTAATAGAGGGGCCATCAATAATTTTGAACCATTTATCTGATATGTCATTTATGCTAGAATTAGTGCTACTTCTAACTCTTATTTTGCATTGGGGAGCAGTAAAATTAGGCGTCCAAATAAAACTATTGTTTACGTTTTTAGAAGGTATATTACTAGCGAAATTAATCCATTGGGTGTCTTGTAAAGAATAATCTATTGAAACATTATTAACCCCAATTGTATTCCATTCTATAGTTAATGGTTTGTTCATTTCATGAGAGTCGAGTAGGTTAGGTCTTATTAAAAATATTTGTGGGGTTCCATATTTAATATCCAATATAGGCCTTAGAGCGGTATCTGGATGTTCCGATGAAGTTAATATGATACTCCTAAATGTTTGTTCTGTGGTTAATTGTAGCCTTAAATCTAAACTATTATAAAACGAATCCCTTGCTGCATTTAAGAGGTTAGTTACATTTATTTGAATGTTTGGATTACTAGGAGATATGCCTAAAATACTGCTTACTTGATTCAAATTGGTAACAGCCGGTTGATTGTTCCATGTTACAGAATCCTCGTGCCAATTACCTGTAATCCTGCGTATCACAAAGTTGTTAAGGCCTGACTGACCCATAGTAAAAACCGAGGTAGAGTCGTAGAATAACCTTAAGGTGGCAGTTTGTATAAGCGCATCTGATGGAATTTGAGAAATTGGAAACGACAATAATGTTCTATTAATTGATAAACCTCCAGAGATATTCCAAGTCCATATACCTAGTGTGGTTGAATTTCCATAATTTAAGTTAGCATGACTTATTCTGCTATCAATGCGGGCATCTTTACCAAAGTTTGGGTTTAATTTAATACTTAAGTCTGGTTGTGCAAATACCCAAGTAGATAGTTGAAAGATGATAAGAAGTAATAAGGAGTATCTCATAAGTACTATTTAAATCAAAAATAGTAGTTTGACCTTTCTAGTGCTTTATTACTTTGCTTAATCTTTAGTTAATTTTTATTTCTTAAAATCTCGTTCTTTTCCAGTTAACACTTACTTCAGAACCTTCGGCTAAAATTACAGAGTTGGGTTGGAGATTACTTAAGTGGGCAAAGGTTTCTCCATACATAGCTTTAAAATCGCAATCAATAGCATAGTCTAGCACTTTGTTTACTTGCCATCTAGGATGATTTACCCTATATTCCTGAGATTGTTCCTCGTTAATTTTGGTGTAGCCATAATAGTGTTCAAAAATAAATTCTTCTACAC
>VEQB01000219.1 GCA_018883485.1 Bacteroidota bacterium | reverse complement strand
TATATGGACAATTTATAGTTGAATCTTCTGTATATTTTTTCCACATTGTTTCAGCAGATTTATAAATATCCCATCTACATGCACCAGTCGCACCAATAAAATATTTACATCTAATTAGTGGATATTTTTTAGCTATCGGAATATCATTGTTTAATGAACGCATTGCTTTTTTAATTTCTTCTTCATAAAATTTATTAATATCATTTAAATCAAATCCTCCTTTTGTTTTATATTCTGATTTTGTAAATCCTGTTTGATTTTCAAATATAAATATTTTATTTATAATTTTTTCTGCCTCATTTATTCTCTTAAAAAATGATATTTCGGGTCTCGTATCTTTACCACAATTTAATAACATATCAAAAACCAAGTTCTCTGGACTATAATTTAAAATACTCTCATCAAAGCGAGCGCTCTCAATGTAAAAGGGATTATCTAATAATCGCTTTAGCATTTGGTAATTGGGATGAAATTTCTCGTGGTGAGAAACATATAAATGAATATTGGCCTCATCCGCCAAGTTGTGCAATTCTTTTGCCTCCTCTAGGTTTTCACTTAACACCTGTTTCACAAAAACATGCTTGCATTTTCTAATGGCGCTTCCTACAAATTGATAATGCGAGCCAACTGGCGTAAGTATATCAACTGCCTCTACCCTATTAATCATGTCTTCATATGAATCAAACCGAATAAGATTATACTTCTCCTGAATGATAGATGCACTCGAACAGTCGTGGTCGTAGAAACCCACCAAATCGAACTCCTTAAGCTCTTTAAGCTTTTCGATGTGTTTCTTACTAAATTCGTTAGCGCCTGCTATCCCTATTTGAATCATTAGGTGTTTTGGTAATTGATGCACAAATCTATTTTACCAATCACTCTTAAATGCGACATCCAACATTTAGATTTAAACAAGTATATCTATCCTTATCATAAAAAATATACACCTCGAATCAATTAAATTGCAGGAAATAAAATCTGCCCTTAAATTTGCCAACCATGTTACAACCCGATTCATATAAAGAAAAAGGCGCTCGCAAACTTCTGGTAAAGGAGTTAAAAGGTAAGGGAATTACCGATGAAAGGGTATTAACTGCTATTGGGGAAGTTGCTCGGCACCAATTTATACACAAAGACTTTAAGCACCTAGCTTACCACGATAAAGCCTTTCCCATTGGCGAAGGGCAAACCATCTCTCAGCCTTATACAGTTGCCTACCAAACCCAAATGTTACATCCAGAAGTAGGAGATAAAGTTTTAGAAATAGGAACAGGTTCGGGCTATCAAGCAGCCATACTTGTAAAGTTAGGGGTTGAGTTGTTTAGCATTGAACGCCAACCCAAATTATATGCTAAAACCAAAAAACTATTCGAAGACCTTAACTTAAAAGCCAATCTCATTTTAGGAGATGGCTCTTTAGGACTCCCTAACGAAGCTCCTTTTGACAGAATAATTGTAACTGCAGGCGCCCCCAAGATTCCAGATACTTTAATAAACCAACTGGCCTTTGGTGGTATCATGATTATTCCTGTTGGAAATAATACACATCAAACCATGCATATTTTGATAAAAAAACCTGATGGCAGCCTAGAAAATATCAGTTTAGATCAATTTAGCTTTGTTCCTCTTATTGGATCACAAGCTTGGTAAACCACCTTTTTATTAACTTTTGAAAAGTGCATAACTTGCAGTCCGCTGTTTTACAAGACTTTATTTTTAGACATAAATTAAATTAAATTAAATAAGTACAGCTCATAAAATTAGAACTTGACATTGCGATGACAATTCCGTTTAAATTTGTGTAACCAATTAAATTAATAATTGAAATGAAAAAAACATTACTTCTAGCCGCTTTTGCATTAGCAGGTACTTTTGCATTCGCACAAAAACCAGCAACTGGTGACAAAACTGTTGAAACTTCAATTTTGTTGCAAACTGGTACTGATCCTATTAGCTTTGCAACTCCAAACTTAAGGTTACGTTATTTTATTGCTGATGATTTAGCAGCGCGCGTTAACTTCTTGTATGAAAGTACTAAAGTAGTAGGAAACTTTACAGAAAATCCTGATGGTACAGGAGGTAAAGGCTCAAGAACTGCAAAGGCTTCTAACTTCACCTTTGCCCCAGGTATTGAAAAACACTTTGAAGGAACTTCTAAATTATCTCCTTATGTGGGTGGGATTTTAGCTTTATCGTTTTTGAGTGCAAGCGAAGAATGGGAAAATTCTGCAAATGGAACCTCTTACACCAAAGATGTAAAAGCAACTATTGATGGAGCTAACACAAATGATGATGTGGCAGGTACTGCTATTGGTGTTGGTTTAGTTTTAGGTGCTGATTATTATGTAACTGATGCTTTATATTTAGGAGCTGAAATTATTTGGGGTTGGGAAACTAATTCTACTAAAGAATCTACCACAACCGTAACTGCCGCTGGCGGTGCAACTACCAAAACTGTTGAGCAAGGTGCTTCTGGAAGTGGTTTTGGAATTGCTACTTCTGGCGTTCGTCTTGGCTGGAAATTCTAATTCAAAAATTATGTATAAAAAATCCCGCTTGGCTAGCCAAGCGGGATTTTTTTTATTCTATTCTTTTCATAGAACGTTCTACATCTCGCTCTTTAATGGTCTCTCGTTTATCAAAGGATTTCTTTCCTTGGCCAATGGCAATTTCTAACTTTATAAACCCTCTTTCAGATTCAAACAATTTAATAGGCACAATGGCGAACCCTTTTTCAGAACCCTTTACTTTTAGCTTATGTAATTCACGCTTCTTTAACAGTAACTTCCGCAACCTAAAAGGCTCATGGTTATTGTAGCTTGCTTGTTTAAAAGTACCAATGTTCATGCCCTTAACAAACAACTCTTCCCCTTTAAAAAAACAATAAGCTTCACCTATAGTGCAATTACCCATGCGAATACTTTTTACTTCTGTACCTCCTAATTGCAAACCTGCAGTGAACTTCTGAATGAGATTAAACTCATAGCTTGCTCGCTTATTTACAATATTTATATCTTTTATACTTGCCATATCAAGGTTGCAAAGATAGCTAGGATCAAGACAAGTGGTTAAAAAGAGTTTCTAATTTAGTTTTCTTCAAAATTTTCTGGCCTTGCTCTCCCTTTGCAATTAACCGCTCTCCTACCTTTGCTTCGTAACTACAAATGATTTCATTGCCTTTTACACTTAACACAGTTGCTGTAAAATCTACCTTAGAACCCAATAAGGCAGGCGAAAGATGCGTTACACTCAGGTAAGTTCCTATGCCTTCTTCATCTGCCTCTTTCATCTCCAACACAAACAACCTACAACACCATTCGGCATCTCTTCCAAGCGCAAAGGTGGCATAAACAGGGTGCACTTCTCCAGAGTCAAAACTAGCTGTATCCTTAGGTTCAACCAGAATAGAGTACTTTTTTTGCGCGCCTACTACAAATGGATTAATCATTTTTACTTTACTACTAAAACCGGTATATCTACTTTATGTCTAACGGCATCAACCGTGCTACCAAAAATTAAATCATATATACCCTTATGCCCGTGTGCGCCCATTACCAATAGCTCTACCCGAGATTCTTTTACAATCTTACTAATGTTTTCTGCCCTATTGCCAAATCCCATTTGGTATTGCACTTGGTAGCCTTCTGAACTTAACTGATTGGTATATCTTTGAATGGTTTGGGTATCAAAGTAAGTTTCCTCATCCATTACTTCTGCGCCATGTTTTAATGCTGCTGCCGACTCTACAATATGAATTAAGAAGTAGTGCGCTTTTGGTCCGCCTAAGTTTAAAGCATGCCTAATACTCGCTTCATCTTTAGAACCAAAATCTACAGTAATGGCTACGCGTTTAAAGGCATTGGGTTTTCCTAAATTAAGATTAACACCAATTAAATGTGGCACCAATGCTTTCTTTCTGGTCTTTTTGAACCAAGGATGAAAGGCAACATAAACCAATAAAAAACTAATATAAACTAAAAAACCAATCAATAAGAAAACAAGAAAAATATTCTCGCCATAATCTGAGGTAAAGAAACTTTTCAACTCCTCTCCTACTAATTTAATGTTTAAACCAATGATGATAATAGCAGAAGTCCAAGCCAATATTTTAAGCCAACGCTTGTTTTTAAACTTGCCCATTAATTCTGGGCTATTGGTAAAATGGATTAAAGGAATAACTGCAAATCCTAATTGTAGGCTTAAGATTACCTGACTCAAAATTAACAACTCGCCAAGTTCATCATCCCCAAAAATTATTAGGGTTATAACAGCCGGGGCCACAGCAATTAAGCGGGTAACTATTCTTCTAATCCAAGGACTAATTCTTAAATTTAAGTACCCTTCCATTACAATTTGGCCAGCAAGCGTTCCTGTAATCGTAGAGCTTTGTCCGGCCGCAATTAAGGCAATGGCAAACAAGGTTGGGGCCAAGCTTCCAAAAATACCATCCAATAAATGATGGGCATCCGAAATATCTGCCACAGCGTATAATCCATTTTTATGAAAGGCCGTAGCTGCTAAAATTAAGATGGCAGCATTCACAAAAAAGGCAGCATTTAAAGCAATAGCAGAATCATAAAAGTTAAATCGTAAGGCTTTTCGTATGCCCTCATCA
>VEQB01000218.1 GCA_018883485.1 Bacteroidota bacterium | reverse complement strand
GCTCGAAGGGGAACAGCCGCTAACCGATGTAAATATATCCAAGAAAAATAATGATATATCGATATCTGGATTGCGAATTAATGAAAGTGAAAAAGTAGAAGTTCTGAACACTCTCTTTATGATTAAATCATTTTTAGTGGCTTCTTTCATTTACTCGATTCTTTTAATTTTTTAAATTTATTTACATCAAAAACATTTTGTTCTTCCATCTTCACTTTTGAACAAATAATTTCAGGAAGTCCATTTGAAGTATCGTATATAAAAATATTGTTGGGTAACTCCCAGTATTTTCGAAACAAATTTTTTACCCCAGAATGATATCGCCTTCTAATGGTGCTTTATTCCAAAAAACTTACTCTTCATAAAGTGCAAGATTTAGGGAGCTTATTTTACTAAAAACCTTATCTGCTGTTAATAAAGGTATTTCCCAAAAATGTGCTGTACCTGCTATAATACTATCAGGTAATTTTAATTGATGTTTTTGCCTAATTGAAATAGTATGTTCCTTAATTTCTTCATTTATGTCAACAATAATGCACTCATTAAGAAAACTCTTTACTAATTTTATATCTTTAGGAGTTATACCTTTATATCCAATTAATTCTAATTGTGTAATGAAAGAAACATAAGGTTGGGCGCCATCAAGAATGGCTGTTATGGTTTTATTACCAGATAATAAATATAACACCACATTGGTATCCAATAAGAAACTATTTCCATTCATCTCTCATTGCTTTTTGAATGGAAAGTGGCTGGTCCTTTAATTTGATAACACCAGAATATTTCTGTGCATCTAAGCCTTTTTTGGTTTGTACTTTTTCAACCTGTTTCTTTATAACAGCCTTACTAGACCCTTTTTTTATAATAGTTACCATAAATATGCTATTTTCTTTTTCTATTGCAAGATATAAATTTTTGAAGAATAGGTTTCAAATTTAACTTATGTTAAAATTCAATCCTGCAAATTGAATAGGGTTCTGGTTGATGAACTTCAGAATTATGTAACTCAAAGCCGCCACAAGCTTTTGGCCTTTAGCAAGATTTGCTTATAGTCAAAATTATCTAACTCATAGCGCAAGTAATCAATTTAAATAGAGGCCATCGGCCTCGCTTGGTGTTCTTAAAAAAGTGGCATGCGCAAAAATTCTTAGCGTCTTTGTGGCAAGAAATTATGTTACGTGCCTTAGTTTTAATTAGCCAAAAAATAGTAATCTCCGGTCTCCCAAGTAAAACGATTTTCTGCTGTGAGTTCTTTTAAAACGCCTTCTTGCAAGGCCATTGCTTTGTAGCCAAGTGGCTGAAGCAGCTCAAAAATAAATTTTCTATTGGCAGGTGTATTTAGCTCAATTTGAATAATGGGCTTAAAACGTTCTATGGTCTTTAGCATTTGGGGGAACAGAATCGTTTCATACCCTTCTACATCGCACTTAACAAAATTGAGTTTATTTAAATCTGCAAATAAGGTATCTGGCACTTTCATTTCTGCTTCAAACGTTTGCAAAGAAGCAGCTTCTTTTTCATTTACCACTTTGGTTAAGCCATGTCTAAAAACTCCATCAATGATAGGTGTTCCAAGTGTAATGGTTTTTTCTTCCGAACCCAATGCATAGGGATAAATTTGTGTATTTTGTTGCCTGTATTTACCCAAATTCTTCTTTAATATTCTTGCAAATAAGGGCACTGGTTCAACCGCTAAAACTTTACCATTTAAACCCACCAAATCAGATAAAAACGTGGCATAATAACCCACATTGGCTCCAATATCTAGGCATACATATCCAGGTTTAATGAGTTGTTTTAAATAGAAAAGTTCTGGGTACTTTTCTTTCATAAACCCCGCCCTAATTAAAGTAAGGTAGGCATTGCTAACAAAAGATAAATAGGCTTCCTGCCCTAAGGTATTGAGAAGTCCGGCTCTAAGTCTTTGTTCAAGGGTCATTCTTTTACTTCCTCAAAATCCACGTATTCCCCTAATTTATTATCCCTGTTTTGTTTCTGTTTGCTTACTTTAGGGTCAACCGTAACCTTGCCCGGCTCTTGCTGCGCTGTATTGGGGTTTTGGTGGTAATGGTTGGTTTGATTATAATGAATAGTTTTAGCTTTCATTAGGCCACCAAAGAGGTAGCGAAATATCACATAAAAGAGGAAACTGTATAATAGAAACTTAATCATATTTGCTAAATAATGAGGTGCAAAGATGCAAAAAAAAGCCGCTCAGAAAAACTTTCTATTTCTTTTGAAAGTTTAAGGATTTTCCGTTTACACAATAGCGCAAGCCGGTTTTATCTTTCGGACCATCATCAAAAACATGACCCAAGTGGCCACCGCAGCGTGCGCACATAATTTCTGTGCGGGTCATGCCATAGGTTCTGTCTGTTTGGGTAACAATTTTAGAAGGGTCTAAGGCTTCAAAAAAACTTGGCCAGCCGCAGCCACTGTCAAACTTAGTTTCTGAGCTAAATAAGGCATTGCCGCAAGCCGCGCAAGAATACATGCCGCCATCATAGTTTTCTTCTAACTCGCTGGTAAAGGGTCTTTCTGTTCCTTTTTCTCTCAAAATACGGTATTGCTCTGGGTCTAGGGTTTTTTGCCATTCAGAGTCTGATTTTTGTACCTCAAAGGTTTGGTCTTTTTTAATTTCTTGGTGCTTGGTTTGCGAAATCATTTTAGTGTTTGATGATTTTGAAGTTTTGTTGTCCTGTGCGTTGCATGAGGTGTAAGATATACACACCAGGAGCAAGCTCGGTATCCAATGGAATAAACGTTTCATGGTTTAATGTTGTTTTAGTTTCAAAAATAACTTTACCCGCACTGTTGCTTAATTTCAAATCCAAGTTTATATCAGTAAAGTTTGAAAGTAATCTGATGCCGTTGTTCATTGGATTTTCTACCTGAATTGAAGCTATTGCCAGCTCATTTAAGTTAATTTCTATTTGTTTTGAATAGGAATAACGACCGTCTTTATCTACTTGTTTTATACGATAGGCAATGTTAGAAATTATGACTGTTTGATGATAAAGGTCATCATCCAAAAATTGATAGCTGCTTAAGGTTTGGCTATTGCCAGCGGAGTTTACCTTTCCAATATTTTCGAAGCCATTGCCCAAATCTCTTTCAATTTCGAAGATTGCAGTATTCACTTCTTGCGAAGTTTGCCATTTTAGTAAAACCTCTTTTTCATTTATGGGTTCGCCTGTAAAACTAAACCAAGTTACAGGTACGCTAATGGCACTAGAAGCTAGGGTAGAACTAGTAAGGTAATTGGTAGCGGCACCTGTACCATTGTATTCTACCACCAAAAAGTGATAGGTAAGGCTTGGGTTCAAACCGCTAATTTCTGCAGTGCTTCCCATACCATTATAAACTATAAAATTGCCTGAACCCAATTGTGCGCCTGCCCCAAAATTTGTTTGGGCTGCATAAGATTGAAAATCTGTTGGCAAAGCGTTTACAAGCGAACCTGCTTTGGCAATCACTAATCTGCGTTGTCCATTGCCGCTTTTCCAACTTATGAGTGCCGTGCTGCTGGTATTACTTTTTACAAATAAGGAGCTTGCTGCTAAAGTGGGTTCTAATGCGGTGGCTCCGCCCCATATTCTGTTTACATATTGCGGACTATCAATAAAAGGATTTCTGTTATTTTGATATCCATAAATGGCATTATTTCTTTCAATTTCTTTGGCTGTGGGTGGGTCTTGGTTATGCCATTTAATTAGCAGTGCAAGATGCCAAGGGTCATAACCTGGAAAACTATTCCCATCTAATATATCATTGGCATTGCCTAGGCTATTCCAACTCACTAATAAATTTTGATACCTTGTGGCCATGTAGAAAAAACTTCTGGCTAAATCGCCCTTATAATCATTGATTGGTTCAAAAACAGTTCCTGTATACCCGCTACTGGTGTTGGGACCAAGTTTTCCTCCCTGCATAGTAGTATAGGTAGGCACACTTACTTCACCAAAGGGAAAATTACTGCGCATGCCATTTACTTTTCCATCTGTGGGGTAAATATGAAACATATCAGAAACCATGGGAGAGGCTTGGTTGAACCAACTTTGTGGGAAGCTGTGTTCTCTATTATAGCAATCGCCTTCTACAGCATAATTACCACATTGGTTGGTAGAGAAGGTAAATTCGAAAGGGGAGACAGTATCTAATAGGGTAGAATATATATCCCAAACTTTTCCATTGTAAAACTTATCGGTATTAATGTAAGTAGACCATAGTCCGCTATAGCTTGTGGTGCTATGCCCAAGTATTTTATTATAAAGGGCAGTTTTTAAAGTTGCCCCAGTGCTTGAACCAATTAAATTATAATAGGCAGCTGCATTGGTGCCGCTTGCAGGCGTTGGTGTAGCAGTGCCTAAAACCGCTTTGGTTTGGGTAATACTAGATAAGCTAGTATGAAGAATATTTTCAATTTTAGCGCCGCTAGTATAAGGGCTAAACCTTACAAAAATAGTAGTAGTTGGCACATTGCCAGCCACAGGATTTATAGCAATTTTTGAGGCATACCCTGTACTGTACATTAAAGATATTTCGAAATGTTCTGGTGCAACGATTTCAATGGCACTTGTTAACCCATTTCCACTAAGGGTATAGCGTTGTGGGT
>VEQB01000217.1 GCA_018883485.1 Bacteroidota bacterium | reverse complement strand
CGACGTAGATAATACTGCTGGAGATGGTCTTTATGGCGGTACAGATAATAACCACAATTCAGGTGTTTTAAGATTTGTTCGTATCGAGTTTGCTGGAACGGTAATTACTCCTGGTAACGAAATTAATGGATTAACAATGGGTGCTGTTGGTAAAGGAACTCAAATGAGTAATATTCAGGTTTCTTTTGCCGATGATGATGCATTTGAATGGTTTGGGGGATCCGTTGATGCCAAGTATTTAGTATCATACAGAAATGTGGATGACGATTTAGATGTAGATTTTGGATATAGTGGAAAGGTGCAATTTGCAATTGTTTTACGTGATTCATTATTGTATGATATTGGTTCTGGCCCTACAACCAATGGTTTTGAATCTGATAATGATGGATCTGGTTCAGAGGCTATGCCATTTACAGACCCTACATTCTCAAATGTTACCGTTTTAGGTCCATTAGCCACAGGTGCTCCATTAACTTATAGCAATTCATTTCAAAATGGAGCGAGATTAAGAAGGAACTCTTCTACAAGCATTTTCAATTCTATTTTTATGGGTTGGAATGATGCTTTATTTATTGATGGAGCGCGTTCTGTAAATAAACATCAAAATGACACTTTATTATATAAGAACAATTTATTAGCAGGTAATATTCGTGCAGTAAATGCTTCTACTTCGGGTGGTTCAAACCCAACTGCAACACGTTCTAAGATTTTTGCGAATGCAAATGATTCAATTGGTTCATCTATGGGTGTTTTAACAAATCCTTGGAACTATACTTCACCAAACTTTACACCTGCTGCTGGTTCACCAGCTTTAACTGGTGCAGCATTTGCTGGTGCTAAAATATCGGATGCTTTCTTTACGCCAACTACTTACAGAGGTGCTATGGGTTCAGAAGATTGGACTTCTTGCTGGTGTAATTTTAATCCTAACCAAGCTAATTATGATAATGGTCCGATTAATTTATTGCCATTAACATACGATGCGGGTAAAGATTCTGCTATTTGCTCTGGAAGATCATTAGTAATAGGGCAAGCATTAACTGGTGCTTACAAAGCAACTTGGACACCAGCTGCTGGCTTAAGTTCAACAACTGCTGCTCGTCCTACAGCCAATCCAATTGTAACCACAAAGTATTATGTTACAGTTAGAGATTCTATCACTGGTTGTTCGTTAATAGATAGTATTACTGTTACTGTTAATCCAACCCCTGCTGCAAACTTTACGAGTGCTCCAGGCACTGGTGCTGGTGTTGTTAACTTTACCAACACCTCAACCAATGCTTTAACCAATTCTTGGAATTTTGGAGATGGTAATACTTCAACTTCTGCAAATCCTAGTAATACTTATGCATCAAATGGTACTTACACAGTTTCTTTAACTGCTAGTGCTGGTACTTGCGTTAATACTACTAGCCGTCAAATAGTTGTTACTGGAATTGCTTCACCAACAAGGGCACTTTCTGGCGATATCACTGTGAACACTACATTATTTGCTGATACAATTTATTCTATTAATGGATATGTATATGTTAAGAATAATGCAGTATTAACCATTCAGCCAGGAACTATTGTTAAGGGAGGTGCTAATAAGGCCACTTTAATTATAACTCGTAATGCTAGAATAGAAGCAAATGGAACAAAAAATCAACCAATTGTATTTACATCTGCTAAGCCTGCTGGCCAACGCAGCAAAGGTGATTGGGGTGGTTTGGTAATTCTTGGAAAAGCTAAAATTAATCGCCCAACAGATTGTTCTACTTGTCCTGGTTCTGCAGTTGCAGCAGCTGAGGCTGGTATTCAAAATGCAGTAGAGGGTGACGTAGATAATACCGCAGGTGATGCTTTATATGGTGGAAATGACGATAACCATAACTCAGGAACTTTACGTTATGTGCGCATAGAATATGCTGGAACTGTTATTACTCCTGGCAATGAAATTAATGGTTTAACTATGGGAGGAATTGGTAAGCAAACTAAAATTGAATATGTGCAAGTTTCATTTGCAGATGATGATGCTTTTGAATGGTTTGGTGGTACTGCAGATGCTAAATATTTAGTTTCTTACAGAAATATAGATGATGATTTAGATGTAGATTTTGGTTTTTCTGGTAAGGTTCAATTTGCAATTGTTTTACGCGATTCATTATTATATGATATCGGTTCAGGCCCTACAACTAACGGTTTTGAGTCTGATAATGATGGCTCAGGTTCTGAAGCTAACCCGTTCACAGATCCAACCTTCTCTAATATTACGGTGTTAGGTCCTTTGGCAAATGGTGTACCTTTAAGCTATTCTAACTCATTCCAAAATGGTGCACGTATCAGAAGAAATTCTTCAACTAGTATCTTCAATTCTATCTTTATGGGTTGGAATGATGCATTATTTATTGACGGAGCCCGTTCTGTAAACAAGCACCAAAATGATACTTTAATGTTTAAGAATAATATTCTTGCTGGAAATATTAGAGCTATCAATGCTTCTACTTCTGGTGGTTCTAACCCAACTGCAACACGTTCTAAGGTATTTGCAAATGCTAACGATTCTATTTTCTCGGGTTTTGGAATCTTAGCTGATCCATTTAATTATTTAAATCCAAATTTTGCACCTGCTTCTGGCTCACTTGCATTAAGTGGTGCTTCATTTAGCGGTGCTAGAATTTCTGATGCATACTTTACGCCAACAGCTTATCGCGGTGCTTTAGGTAATAACCCTGATAGTAACTGGACAAATTGCTGGTGTAATTTTGATCCTCAAAATGCAAATTATACTTCTTCTCCAATTAACAATCCTGGTGCTACAGCAAACTTTACTGCTCCTGCAACTTCTTCAACTTTAAAAGTAGATTTTGCTAATAGCTCATCTAACGCTACTTCTTACTTCTGGGATTTTGGAGTAAGTGGTTCAACAACCGATACATCTAGTGCAATGAGCCCAAGCTTTACTTTCCCTGCTAATGGTAAATATACAGTTACTTTAACTGCTAGAAGCAAATGTGGTAACTCGGTTAAAACAATGGAAATTACCATCAATGATGTAAGTATTTTACCTGCCGTTGATTTTACCTTTGTTCAAAACACAGCTACTGGTTCTCGTGAATTCACTTTCACTAACACTACTGTTGAAAAAGGTTTAACTATTAATTACACTTGGAGCTTTGGTGATGGTGGCTCAGCTTCTACTAAAGATGCTTCTCATACCTACACTGCAAATGGTAGTTACAGCGTTAAATTAATTGCTAACCATATTTATGGCAAAGATTCGGTTGTAAAAACTATTAATGTTGTGGCAACTTCTATTAAGGAAAATGCTTCTAGCTTCAATAGCTATGTAATCTATCCTAATCCAACTTCTAACTTAGTAAATATCGACTTCGAATTGGCTCAAGCCAATACAGTTGAAATAAACATTATGGATATTACTGGTAAAGTAGTAACTACAGTGCCTGCCGAAAGATTTAGCGCTGGTGTAAACAGTGTTAAAATAGAAACTTCAGGCTTAAGTGAAGGTGTGTACTTTGTACGCATGAGTTCAACAGAAAGTTCTGTAAGCAGCCGTTTAGTAATTATGAAGTAAGATTTATATCTCATTAGAAAAGGGCAGGTCCGAAAGGGCTTGCCCTTTTTTAGTTTTATTTAGTCATGGCATTCCATCATTAATAGATAGCCCGAAGCATATTCTATTTTTACTTTTCCATCTTCTTCGGCCTCATTAGAGCTGCCGCTTCTTATACCAATTTCCAAGGTGTCGTTTTGTAAATCATATTTTAATCCGGAGGTATAGATGCCCTCCGCTTTTCCAATGGGTATTAATGATATTATACTGCCTTGTGTGTACCATTTATCAAACTGTTTTGGCAGCACAAAAATTTTAGAATAGTCATCGTACATTACCAAATTAGCACTTTCTTCATAGCGCACCAAATTGGTTAAATTAGTAATGGTATGATCGCTTCTCCGCCCTGTTGCCCAAATAATATTAATGGCTTTATGCCCTTTGGTAAGCAAGTGCTCTATTCCCTTTTCCAGGTCGGTTTTCGCTTGGTCTGGGGTATGTACAATTTCAATAGGATATTGATGGGCTAGCTTTTCTTCTGGATGATGGTTTCTATCAAAATCGCCTAGTACAATATCAATTTTAATCCCTAATTCTAATACCCTGTCTAGGGCGCCATCTAGAACCATCACAATTGGATTCCATTCTAATAGTTGTTCAAGCAATTGAATACTACAGGCCTCTCCATTGGCTATTATTAAGGCAGGTTCTTGGGTATCTCTAACGATATGGTGGGATGACATTCATGCAAGATGCTAATTTTTGATGAAATTCTTCTTCCAAATGTGTTTTATCGATAAATAAGGTAAATCAAAATGCTGCATTTTACCCCAATTGCATTTTATGGGATTTTGAGTGAGTTTTATCATACAATTTAGGGAGTTTGGTAAGGTTAGGCTAGTTATCTTTGTTTATTAGAAACTTTATTTATGAAGTACAATCAATAGTGTCCTAAATAATTTTAATTAAAAGCAAGTTCCTTGATTTTACTGGCATTTCCAAGTTTAAAAAAGAGTTTTCAAAAAAGCACCCCCTGTAATTGATTTTGATGAGGTGAATGCTCAGAGT
>VEQB01000216.1 GCA_018883485.1 Bacteroidota bacterium | reverse complement strand
TTGTGAAGCTACTGCATTACTTCCTGCTTGTTGCATACTTTTGCAAGCAAACAATAAGAGGGAAATAATTATTAAAGCAATACGATTCATGGTAAGTTTTTATTTGTCAACTGCCAGAGGCCAGCAGCTAGAAGCCTTTCTAATATCCTCTCTCTTTAGCCAATTTTTCCATCTCAGCATTAAAGATTTCTTCAAACTTTTTCTTGTCGTAATCTTGTTCAATTTTCTTGTTAGCAGAAATACCTTTGTCTATGCCATTTAATACTGCTTGTTTGTTTGCCTCAATGGCAATCCAATAAGTGTAAGTATTATTGGTTTCTTTAAACAATTTTTCGCCAAGCATTTTAATATCTACTAGCTCTTGGTTGGTTACCTCACGGGCAATTTCTTCAAATTTGTTAGAGAAGTCTTGTTGGTTGCCAACGGTGCGCTGTTGCGTGTATTGGTCGGTTACCTTTTTAATAGTAGTTTGAATCATACCCGCCATTTCACTTTTTGCATTTTGCAAGGCAATTTTTTTGGCAGTTTGCAAATCTGGACTATTACCGCTGCTCTTAGCGCGGAAGTTGTCTTTATCGCTGTAAAACTCCTTTGTAGAAAATGGTACCGAGATTTCTTTGGCACCAGTAGATTGTTCTATAGGTGTTGCATTTTTTTTAGATTTACATGATCCAAGCGCTAATGCAAAAATAGCGAGTAACATACCCGAACGTATCAGGCTCTTAAATTGTAATTTCATAGTTTAGAATTTGATGTGTAAAAATAGGAATACACCTCAATAAACAAAAGCTATGCCAATATTTGAAAGATTATTTTGAGAATTTAACGAATTGTTTACTTCGTCTTATTTTTGTCAGAAGTTTGGTAAAGGAATAATTTGTTTATGGAAACTTAGTTTTAAGTGCATCTAACCTACATAAAACTAGAACATATGAATCCCTTTAATTTTAACAAACAAAACCTAGATGAGGTGGTGTTTGAAAACAGAAACAAAGCTTATGGTGCCTACGCTCTCCGTAAAGATTATTCATCTAGGGTAGTTAAAAGCTTATTATTTACCCTACTTACCTTACTTATTCTTTTATCCATTTCATTATTTACCGATTCCATAAAGGTACAACCTCAATTACTACCCGATGCTCAAGGAGGCGATAAACCAAAGGTTAATCCACTAAAATTTGATGAGAAAATTGAGTTGGTAAGTGGTTTTGAAATTATGTTAGACCCAGTGAATTTTAAAATTGTTCCAGATAGGCAATTGGCGCAAAAGCCACTAAAAAAGGCCGAGGTAAAGAAATTAGTTACTGCCGCCATTGCAAGTATATCTGCTGTAGGAAGCAGTGTTGGTCCAGCTTTAGGAGGAATGGCATTACCGGGTTTGGGTGGCTTAGGGGGCACAGGCACTTTGCCTATTGTTGGAGGAGGTGCATCTAATGAAATATTAGATGCGGCATCAGTAGGGGTAATGGCAGAGTTTCCGGGCGGACTCGAAGCCATGTACACTTTTATTGGAAAGCATTTAAATTATCCAAGTTTGGCCCGCGAAAATGGCAAGGAAGGTAAAGTGGTTATCTCTTTTATTATCAGTAGAAATGGGGAGGTTCAACAAATTGAGGTGGAGCGCAGCCTTGGCTTTGGTTGCGATGAAGAGGCGGTTAGGGTAATAGAAAGCATGCCCCAATGGACACCCGCTAGCCAAAACGATAAGCCGGTAGCCGTTCGCATTGTTTTACCTATTGTTTTTAGATTGCAGTAACATACTTCATAGTTCATACTTCATAGTTCATTCTCCCTTCGCTAAAGTTTCATCGGGCAAGCATATTTCTTATATTGCGCCTATGACGCAAAAGAAACTTTTTCTCCTCGATGGTATGGCATTGGTTTATCGGGCATATTTTGCCTTTAGTCAGAACCCCCGTGTAACCAGTTATGGATTTAATACCTCGGCCATTTTTGGTTTTACCACCACTTTATTAGATGTTATAAAGCGCGAGAAACCAACGCATATTGGGATATCCTTTGATACAGCCGCACCCACAGCTAGGCATATTGAGTTTGAAGCTTACAAGGCCCATAGAGAAGAAATGCCCGAAGATATTAGTAAATCTTTACCATATATTATGGATGTAATTAGGGCTATGCATATTCCACTTTTGGTAATGGATGGATATGAGGCTGACGATATTATTGGTACCATTGCTAAAAAGGCAGCCTCTCAAGGTTTTGATGTGTTTATGATGACGCCCGACAAAGATTTTGCCCAATTGGTAGAGGAGCATATTTTTATTTACAAGCCTGCTCGCTTAGGCAATGAAATAGAAATAATGGGTGTGCCAGAAGTACTTAAGAAATGGGAAATTACAGAGGTAAAGCAAGTAATAGATATCTTAGGTTTATGGGGAGATGCGGTAGATAATATTCCTGGAGTTCCGGGTATTGGTGAGAAAACCTCGAAACTTTTGGTTCAAAAATATGGCAGTGTAGAAGGCCTTTTGGCAAATACCCATGAACTAAAAGGAAAGCAAAAAGAGAATGTAGAAAATAACCGCGAACAAGCTTTGTTGAGTAAGCGATTAGCCACTATAGATATTAACGTGCCCATAGATTTTGAAGAAGAAAAGTTATTGCTTGAACCAGCGGATAAAGAAGCTACCGAAAAATTATTTGCAGAACTAGAATTTAAAACTTTAGGTAAACGCTTATTTGGCGAGCCTCTGGGCAGCAGCGCCCAAGCACCGCCTAGCAACCAAACACAATCTAGTGCTTTTGATTTGTTTAACCAAGGAGCGGTAGCTAAGGTTAGCAGTCCTGTAGGTTCTCTTTCTGAACCAAATGAAGAAGCCGAGAATGCTGCACCTGCAAAGAATTATCAAACCATAGAATCGGTTGAACACAACTATATTTTGGTTCAAACAGAAGAAGAAAGATTAGCTTGCTTAACAGAATTATTAAACTATAAAGAGGTTTGCTTTGATACAGAAACCTCACAATTAGAAAGCACAGAAGCAGAAATTGTAGGTTTATCTTTTGCGGTTAAACCACACCATGCTTGGTACATTGTTTTTCCATCTGAGTTTGAAGCAGCCAAAGCAGTTCTCGAAACATTTAAGCCTGTTTTTGAAAGCCAAAGCATTACTAAGATTGGGCAAAATATTAAGTATGATTTAAATATTTTAAAACGCTATGGCTTACGTTTAGAGGGCCCCATTTTTGATACTATGCTGGCTCATTATTTAATAGATGCAGACCAACGACATGGGATGGATTATTTAAGTGGGATTTATCTAAATTATCAACCCGTTAGTATAGAAAACTTAATTGGTAAAAAAGGTAAAAACCAATTGAGCATGCGCGATGTGGATGTGCAGAAAGTTAAAGAGTATGCAGCCGAAGATGCCGATGTAACTTTGCAATTGAAACATTTGTTATTGCCAGAGTTGCAGGTTAAGAATGCAGAGAATTTATTGCAAACCATGGAACTACCGCTTGTTGATGTGTTAAGCGATATGGAAATGGAGGGCATAAAAATAAATGAAGGATTTTTAAAGGATTATTCTAAAGAATTAGAACTTGATTTAAGTATTTTAGAGAAAGAAATTTTAGCCTTAGCTGGTGTTTCTTTTAATATTAGTTCGCCCAAGCAATTGGGAGAAGTATTATTTGACCACTTAAAGCTCGACCCAAAAGCCAAGAAAACAAAAACAGGTCAGTATAAAACCGATGAAGACGTTTTGCAAGGCTTGAGTGAACATGAAATAGTGAAAAAAATACTTACAGTAAGGCAAATGCAGAAGTTAAAATCTACTTATGTTGATGCCTTACCAACTATGATTAATCCGCTTACGGGTAGAGTGCACACTAGTTTTAATCAGGCAGTCGCTGCTACAGGACGGTTAAGTTCTACCAATCCTAACTTGCAAAACATACCTATTAAAACAGATAGAGGTAAAGAGGTTAGGAAAGCCTTTATACCCAGAAATGAGGAGTACGTTTTATTAAGTGCAGATTATTCGCAAATAGAGTTACGCATTATTGCTTCGGTGGCAAAGGAAGAAGCCATGATAGAGGCCTTTAAAAACAAATTGGATATTCATGCAGCTACGGCAGCGCGCGTATATAATAAAGAACTAGCCGCTGTAACTTCGGAAGAAAGAAGGAATGCGAAAGCGGTAAACTTTGGTATAATATATGGCCAAAGTGCTTTTGGTTTGAGCCAAAATTTAGGTATTAGTAGAAAAGAAGCTGCACAAATTATTGAGGAGTATTTTAAGTCGTATCCAGGCATAAAACGGTATATGGACGAAACTATCAATTTTGCAAAAGAGCATGAATATGTTGAGACCTTAATGGGAAGAAGAAGGTATTTGCGCGATATTAATTCGGCTAATTTTACGGTACGTGGTTTTGCAGAGCGCAATGCCATTAATGCACCCATACAAGGTAGTGCAGCAGATATGATTAAACTGGCCATGATTAAAATACATAAAGCTTTAAAAGACCCTACCAATGGTATTATACATTCTAAAATGGTACTTCAGGTGCACGATGAATTGGTTTTTGATGCCCATAAAACAGAAGTTGAAAAATTAAAACCTTTGGTAGTAGCAAATATGGAAAGCGCTATGGAG
>VEQB01000215.1 GCA_018883485.1 Bacteroidota bacterium | reverse complement strand
TTTATGCACCAATCGAATCATACGCATAGCGGCTTTGTTTAGGGTATTGGTAAAACTATTTTTTTCTGTCTGACCCAAATCTCCTAAAATTGAACTTACATTAACAAGAAATGGCATTAAGTAGATTTTGGAGTTGGATGATTGTAATTAGCGTTGCATTCATTTTTTATATGTTAGGAACAGGTCGTTTGTATTCCTTAAATGGCATGGTAAACGGCAAACAGAATGATGCTGTGTTGGTTCAAGAACATACTTTAGAAAGCTTTGCAAAAGATACGGCTATGCTGGCATTGCTTACCCAAACTAAAGGTGTTGGGTTTAGCGCTGCCGATGGTAAATCGTATAAGTTATTAGAAAATAATATTGTGGAAGTAAGCGAGGGCAAACAGGCGGCGGATGGTATTTTCCCTACTTGCAAAAATACTATTATGGATATTTGGTTGCCTTTAATTGGGTATCTTACTTTTTTCTGTGGACTATTAAACTTGTTAAATGATTCGAACGCCATAGGGAAATTAGCTGGAATTATGGCGCCTTTCTTTGCTAGAATTTTTCCCGAGCTACCTAAAAATCATCCTGCGTATGGGTACATGACGATGAACTTTGCAGCAAATTTTTTAGGGTTAGATAATGCCGCCACCCCATTTGGCTTAAAGGCTATGGAAAGTTTGCAAGAAATAAATACAGAGAAGGACAAGGCTACCAATAGTCAGATTATGTTTTTGTGTTTACATGCTGCAGGCTTAACTTTAATTCCTACGAGCATTATTGGTTATCGTGCGGCACAACATGCAGCAAACCCTGCCGATATAATGCTACCTACCATTATAACCTCTTTTATAGGAACTTTGGCTGCTTTGATATTTGTTAGTATTAAACAGCGCATTAATTTGGTTAACTTAGTGGTAGTTGGTTTTATAGGAGGAATTAGTTCTATCATAGCCTTATTATTAATCTATATCAATAGTATGAGTGGCATTACTAAAATGCACTTTACGGGTAATTTAAGCAATGCAGTACTCATCTTTATCATTATGGCTATTGTAGCTTACAGCATTTATAAAGAGAAGGTTTTTAAAAATAATAATACCAATATTTTTGATTCATTTGTGCATGGTGCTAAAGATGGTTTTACAACTGGGTTACGTGTAATGCCTTATATGATAGCCATGCTGGTGGCATTAAGTATTTTTAGAAACAGTGGGCTCATGCATATTTTATTAAATGGTATTACCGCAGTTATGGAAATATTTGGGGTTGATCCTCAAATTATCAATGCCATTCCGGTGGCCTTAATGCGCCCTTTTAGCGCTGGTGGTTCTAGAGGTTTTATGTTAGATGCCATGAAAACGTATGGTCCAGATAGCATGACGGGCCAATTAGCTTGCCTCTTTCAAGGCGCTGCAGAAACAACTTTTTATGTTGTAGCTTTATACTTTGGTTCAGTAAATATTAAAGATAGTAGATACACCTTAAGTATTATGCTTTTGGTAGATTTAGTATGTGTAATTGCAGGCGTATTTGTTATTAAAGCCTATTTTTAAGGTATGGGTTGAACCGGTTCAAGTTTTACCAAATTCTCTTTTAAGCTTAACTTATAGGTATAGCCCATCAACAAAGCAAGGTTTAGCGGTTCGTGCCCTGCAGGTAATCCAAATACAATAGGGATATTAAGTTCATTGGCCACTGCTGCAATAATTTCATACGCAGATTTACCAAAAGGAATGGTATTATCTTTCATATCGCTCATATCTCCTACCACAATTGCGTTAAGCCCATTAAGCACTCCTGCGCGCTTTAAGCCTTGCATCATTCTATCTATATGGTAAACATATTCATCTAGGTCCTCTAAAAAAAGAATACAATTTTTTAAATCTGGGAAGCTTCTTGAACCTAAGATAGAATACAGCACAGATAGATTTCCTCCTATTAATGTGCAAGCATCCATATCTTGTTTTAAAGAGTTAAGCGCGTGTATGGGGAATTCTATACTTTGCGGACCTTCAAACAATGTTTTGCGTAAGAATGCTAAACTTTCTAGGTTTGCTTTTTCTGTCTGCATATTTAAGGGCATAGGCGCATGCAGGCTAGTTTTTTTAAGCGTTTTCCAAACATGTGCAAGTAAAACGGTTACATCGCTATAACCCACAATGAGTGGTAGTTCCTTGGTTGCATCTAATTCAAGTTGGTCTACCATCCTCACTGTGCCATAACCGCCCCTTGCACAGAAAATTGCTTTGATGCTTGGATTGTTTAACAAGTCTTGAAATACCTTAGCCCTAATGTTATCATTACCTGCAAACTGGTTTTCGGCTTCATAAAGTTCTGCTGGAATATGAACTTGCAAACCCCACGATTGCAACAACTCGATAGCTGGGCGCATTTCCTCCTCAGAAACTTTTCTTGCTGTTGCAGCTATGGCAACAGTATCTCCAACTTTAAGCAATGCAGCGGATTTCATAGATGTTAAGCTATGCTATAGTTTTACTTTTTGTAATACTTCTTTTATTGAAAGGAATAAGGTTGGTATTGAATCCACTTTAATAATTCGCCGTTTTTACAAAGGTAGCTGTCATTTTTATCGTTGAGGCCTCCAATAACATTGTTCCATTTTTCTATCTTCAAACGTTTAGTAAATTCTGAAATACTTTCGCCTTCTTTGGCTTCGCTAACTACAATATTTAAGGAGGTAGCCTGCGGCAAGTCTTTTCTTTGTATAGGCTTTAAATAACCTACAACTTTGTTCATTACCATTTCTTGTTCCTTATAACCCATAGCTACAATTTTGAGCAATTGGTTGTTATATTCCACAATTGTATATTGTATAGCAACCGCTCGCCCGTTTTCTGTAGTGTTATAAGTTAATATGGCTGCCTTATAGCCAAACCAGTTGCTTGCTTCTGCGCGCGAAGGGCTTAAACCAGTTTTCTTGAGCGTTATGTTTTCTATTTTTTTCATCATTGCAAATGCGCTAGCAGAATCTGCTGACATTTGAATGGCGATAGTAGCATCTTGTTTATTACTGGCTAAACTCAAACTATGTCTCTCAAAGGAAAAGTTCCAACCCTCCACTGTATCCATTTGAAGTCCTAGTTGAGGATGGTAAATTTTATTTTGATGCACAAAGCCATGTTCTGGATTTGAACCAATTGATAAGCCATTTAGTTGATACAAAAACTCATTTTTTTGAAGTAAAGCTGATTGTTTAGCTACGATTAATTTTTCGGATATTTTATTGATATTTTTAATTCTATCAGGTGTAAATGGATGTGAACTAAAATAGTCTTTTTTCTCTTTATTTTGGGTCAGAAATTCAACTTCTAAGTTTAGCCTTTTTAGCATGGGTGCAAGTGCTTGGGGCTGATAACCTGCTGCTGCGGCGAGTGCTACACCTTGTTTATCTGCTTCTGTTTCGTGGCTTTGACTATACTGAGAGTTTATTAAACCACCTGCTCTTAAAAAAGGAGTAGCAACTATTTCTCCGATGGGCCCACGAAAAAAAGTGGTAACTAAAACGCCTGGCAACGATAATAAACCACCTAATATATTTTCTTTTTGTTGGTGTATGGAATGTCTATTTTGGGTATGAATAATTTCGTGACCAATAACACCTGCCAACTCATCTTCGCTCATAGGAAGCAACAATAATCCTCTTGTTACAAACACCTTACCTCCTGGAACAGCAAATGCATTTGGTTCTGCCGCATCTACTAAATAGAATTCGTAATTAAATAAGGGTTGCTTAAGTTGAGCAACTAATCTGTTACCTAGGTTACGAAGATAGGCTTCTAAAGAAGGGTTGTTATAGAACCCCATGGTTTGCGCCACCTCTATATAGGCTCGTTTACCCATTTCAATATCTCTGCTTACATCCTGTTGTTGGGCTTTAATACTCGAGGCTAGAATAAAAAGAAAAGTAAGAAATTTAAATTTCATAATAAGAGAGGGAGATTAATTTTAATTTTTAATTAGCTTATGAAGTTGTTGGTTCAAGCGAATGAGGTAATAACCCTTTTCTACATCATCAATTACTTTGCCTTTCAAGGCCTCTTCTGGAGCGGGAATATTGGCAATAGCCTCATGGAGGTCGCTATCAAATGTCAAGCCCTTGGCTTCCATTGGCTTCAAGCCTTTTGCTTCTAAAATTCCCTTCAGTTGGTTAAAAATCAAATTAAAGCCTTCTTTAATGGCCGCTAGATCTTCTAAATTTTCATTGGTGGCGATGGCGCGCTCGAAGTTGTCCAAAACAGGCAGCATAGAACTGATCACATCTTTACCCGCTGAAGCAATTAAATTTAATTTTTCTTCGTTGGTTCTGCGGCGGTAGTTGTCAAACTCAGCGTAAAGACGAACAAATTTATCCTTGTATTCGTCGATCAATTGCTCTTCTTGCGTCTCTGGTGCTTCTTGATTTTCTTGAACCGTTTGTTCTGAGTTCAATTCATCGCTATTGTTTAGTTCTTCGTTGGGTAGCTCGTTCTCGACTGACATAATTTCTTTTTTATTCTTTGGCGTAGGCTAGACAAATAATAGACCAAGCGGCAATTTGAGACAAGCTGGCAGAAAATTACTGACATGCGTGTCAAAAAAGCAGTTTATACGCGGTAGCCAAAGTTTGTGTAATTTTGGG
>VEQB01000214.1 GCA_018883485.1 Bacteroidota bacterium | reverse complement strand
AAGAAAAAGATCCACAATCCCTTCAAACCCGCCACTTTCTTTGGCCAGATGTTTATACCAATCTGGGTCGTTATAATTGGCACACCCATCAAAACCTAAACCC
Organism: Bacteroidota bacterium; assembly: GCA_018883485.1. Classification (GTDB taxonomy): domain Bacteria; phylum Bacteroidota; class Bacteroidia; order UKL13-3; family UKL13-3; genus B1. The sequence continues at coordinate 4,543 of VEQB01000214.1, read as the reverse complement.
ATGGCTAGGGCCAGTTTATCATCGCTGCCGCTGCTCACAAAAACATTGCAGCCCAATGCCTTAGCAAATTGAGCGGCAAATAAAGCAACTCCACCTCCAATGCCCGTTACCAACACATTTTCTCCTACTTGGGCCTTAGCTCTTCCCATCAAGGCGCGCCAAGCAGTTAAGCCTGCTAAAGGCAAGGCTGCCGCAGCACTAGAACTTAAATGAGCAGGTTTCTCAAAAACCAATTCGCTAGGCATGCTTACAAACTCTGCAAAAGTACCATGCTTTGGTAAACCTAAAATAACATACTCTTTGTGCTGTATTCGTAGATTATCACCCCAATTTAAAGAAGGGTTAAGAATCACTTCCTTTCCTATCCAACTGTTATCTGCACCTTCACCAACGGCTTCTATTATGCCGCAACCATCGCTCCCACAAATAATAGGAAAAGTTAAACCCGCATATTGCCCCTTCTGTATCCAAACATCGCGGTGGTTTAAGGCCGCATGGTTTATACGAATTAAATATTCTCCTGCGGAGACAATAGGCTTTTCAAACTCTTGATAAACAAATGGCTGATTAATGCCATGTAAAACTGCTGCTTTCATTCTAATTAATAAACAATAACTTACCTACATGGGTTTTGGTGCCATCTTTTGTGGCTGCAAAAATTAAATATACCCCCGTGGCCACTCTTCTTCCGTTGTAATTATTTCCATTCCAAGTTGCCATTCCGCCATTAGATGAAGTCTCATATACCAAATTACCACTGATATCGGTAACTTTTACGATGCAATTATCAACTAACCCTCGAATAGAAACACTTCCTGTAAAATCTGGCCTTACTGGGTTAGGAAATATTTCAACTTTTCCAAACTGGGCAGCCCCTAAAGTGGCATCACCCATATAAGAAATTATTCCTTTCTCGGTGCCAAAAAATACTTCACCAGAAGTTTCATCTATGCCAATCTCCATTACGTTATTAGACAATAAAGGAGAATTAGCCATGGTAAAATTCTTTATTACCGTATACCCATCTTCAGAAACTAACCAAACTCCATTAGGCGTGCCAATCCACTTACGGTTAGCGGGATCAACCTTAATACAATTGATTTGCTCTTTACCTAAAAATATCTCAAAATTACTACCCACTTGAATAATAATTTGCCTAGCATCATAATCTTCTTTATCAGAACTAAACACGTAATTAGGACTACTAATAATGGCCAATCCTTGTGTTGTACCAATCCAAAGTTCTCCATTTAAATCTCTACTAATACACAACACAGAATTAGAAGGTAAGGCTCCATTACCTACCTCTTTGGTTACCATTTTATATTTATCGTCGTTGGCATTTGCAGGCGTGCCATTGTCATTATACACCAATATACCTTTATCTCTTAAAGAGGTAACCCATTTGTTATTGTACTCATCGCAGGTTAACCAACCTAATTCATTACCACCAGCTACCGTTCCTATATTAAAAGAATACCAATTACCTGCGGCCGTTTTAACACTAATTGGTTTGTTAACGCCATAATTACTCACCCACAAATTACCTTTAAAATCAAAATCCATACCCCCAGCTAAAAGCGGTGTGTAGCCAGGTATACCAACATCTAAGCGCGATAAAGAGCTATTGGTTTCATCCCACTTTTTCACCACCACATCATTTCTTACCTCCAAAACACCATGCCCATAACTACTTAAATAAACATCAGACCCAAAAGGATTCTTCTTCACATCAATAATGTCTTTAATTCCGTTGAGCAAGGGCTGCTCATTTTCATTAAAATTAACCCAAGAATTATTCGCGTATTGGTAGAACATGGAGTTGTTAAAAACCAGAGGATCCCACCTATCATTTACAGAGCCGCCAGTTACCCAAAGCTTACCCGGCTCATACATCATTTTAGAAAAAGTTTTAGAAATAGGGCCATTAGGGTTGTAATAATCTAAAGAATTACTCAGTTTGTTTTTAATGGTAATACCATAATTGCCATCTACCATTGCAAGCCAGCCACGGCTATCAAAAGCGGCATCTGTTCTAAAAGTTTCGGCAACTAATACAGGGCTTCCTTGGCCATTTTCCAAAACAATCTTATCCTCGGCAATAACGAGTAAAGTAGCTGCATTGGGGTTAAGCGTGCTATATTCACTAAGCTGTATATTTTTAATGCTTGAACCAAGCGCTGGCGTATAATTAGAAAAAGTTAAACCATCATACATTTTCACTAATGAATCTACCATTATATAAAGTTGTCCTTTGTAAACCTGACTCAACCCACTTTTTGTAGAATTTGCAATTTTTATCCAGAAGTTAAAATCGCTTAGGTTGGGAGCATTTAATGCTGCTCTATAAACTCCATCTGCCGCAGAGGCGTAAATACCTCCTTGGTAAATGCTAATGGCAAAGAAAGGAAGGTTTGAACCAGAAGGACCTAAATTCTGATAAGAATCGAGTACGCGTTTGGTTTTTAAATCGAGCAATACAATTCCAAAACTGCAAGCTAAATAAGCTTTATCTTCATAAAAACATAACCCATAAATGGCCTTTGCCCCAATTATTTGCTTTAAAAACACATCGGGAATATTATAAACAATTTGTTGCCCATGGTCTATAATATCAATATTGGTATTTTCATAAATTATCAAGCTAAGATTTAAATCTTTTTGGTGTTTCACTATTCTCACTTCAACATCGCTAAGCCCCTGAATTCTAGACCAGCGCTCCATTTCTGAAGTGCCAATATCTAAAGAAAATAAACCACTAGCAGAGCCTGCAAAAAGTTTTGAACCTACTGCTGTAATACTCGTATTTGAAAAATAAGGTAGGTGCACCCGCCACGATGCATTTGGAATTTGCGCGCTTAGGTTTAAAACGAAAAATAAAAAAAAGCACAAAAAGGCGTTTTTCTTCATACCTATACTTTGGTTCACAAATAAACGACATCAAAGGTAGATTCGTACATTTTTACCTATTTTTGCTCACTATGTGGAATACTTTAGGTTCATTCAGCTTAAGAAATCGCTTTTGGGTGCTCATTGTTTTAGGCCTGCTTACCATATTCTTTGGCTTTTTTGCCACCAAGGTGCAAATGACGTACGACTTCGTAAAAATGGTACCTCAAGACGATGTGGACTATTTGGACTATGTTAAGTTTAAAGAAACCTTTGGAGAAGATGGCAGCATTGTGGTAATTGGCACACGCCACCCCGATGTTTTTAAACTTAACTTCTTTAATGATTGGCAAAACCTAAACGAAGAAATTCAAAAAATTGAAGGTGTTCAAAAAGTTGTTTCCTTAGGAAGTGTTTATAACTTAAAACGCAATGATTCTCTTTCCAAGCTAGAAGTTTATCCATTACTCAAGAATAAGCTTAAAACCCAAGCAGAACTTGATTCTTTTCTTTATATTCTAGATGGCCTAAAGTTCTACCATGGACTATTATATGTGCCAGAAGATAGTATTGCTGTGATGGCTGTAACGCTAAATAAAAAAGAATTAGATAGCAAGGCCTGTATCCCATTGGTAAAGGCCATTGAAAAAAAGGCCAACGATTTTGGCTTAAAATACAATACAGACATGCACATTTCTGGCCTGCCTTATGTTAGAACCATAATGAGCTCTAGGGTAGCCGATGAAATTAAAATATTTACCTATCTCTCTATTTTAATAACAGCCTTATTCATCTTTATCTTTTTTAGGTTTATAAGTGCGGTTATTTTCTCTCTTATTGTAGTAGTAATAGGCGTTGTGGCTACAATGGGTCTCTTGGCTTTATTTGGTTATAAGATTACCATTCTAACAGGTATTCTACCTCCATTAATGGTTATTATTGGGGTTCAAAATTGTATTTATCTGCTTAATGTTTACCACAAAGAATTTAACAAACATGGCAATAAGATGATGGCCCTTTTGAGGCTTATCTCTAAAAATGGTTTGCCTTTGTTTTTAACCAATGTAACTACTGCTGTAGGCTTTGTGGTATTTAGTTTCTCTGGTAGTGCTATGCTAGATCAATTCTCTGTAATTTCTGGCTTGGTAATTATGCTAATTTACCTCATTACCTTAATTTTTATTCCAGTTGCCTACAGTTATTTGCCGCCACCAAAACCGCAACATACCAAACACTTAAATATAAGTATAGTTAAGGATGCTATACAATATATTGATGATAGACAAGACGTAGAAATTCATTATTATGAAAGACCTATGATGAAGTATCTACGTCAATTACGTGCAGGGGAGAAGCCTGCGATAGCCAACTTATCAGTTAAAAATATAATTGGCGAAGGCTTATTGTATCAATTGTGTGACGGACTAAAACCTAAAATTTACACACATAATCATCACTTAAGTCATGCGGCAGCCGGATTCCAAACAAGTCCGTTTGACGATGCTACTATTGTAGTCATTGATGCCATAGGAGAATTGGATACTATCAGTATTTGGGATGCCAAGTATGTTAATGGTAAAGCAGTATATAAAAAATTATGGGGTAAGAAGTATCCGGACAGCATTGGACTATTTTATAGTGCAATGACTAAACG
>VEQB01000213.1 GCA_018883485.1 Bacteroidota bacterium | reverse complement strand
GCACTCACCACACACTTCGTTTTGCGCACAGAAGCCAAAATAGCTTCAGCATCTAATGGCTTAATGGTATGAATATTTATAACTTCGGCATCAATGCCCATTTCGGCAAGTTTATGTCCCGCTTCTATAGCTTTCCAAACTAAATGTCCGGTAGCAAAAATACTCACATCCTTTCCTTCATTTAATAGTAATGCTTTCCCAATTTCAAATGGTTGGTCTGCATCCGTAAAATTAGGAACCGCAGGGCGGCCAAAGCGCAAGTAAACTGGCCCATGATGCGCTGCAATAGCAATAGTTGCTGCTTTGGTTTGGTTATAATCACAAGGATTTATTACCGTCATACCAGGCAACATTTTCATCATGCCAATATCCTCTAATATTTGATGCGTAGCCCCATCTTCACCAAGTGTAAGACCAGCATGAGAAGCACAGATTTTAACATTCTTATCGCTGTATGCAATAGATTGACGAATTTGATCATACACACGACCTGTGCTAAAATTTGCGAAAGTACCTGTAAATGGAATCCACCCGCCAATAGTTAAACCAGCTGCCACTCCCATCATATTGGCTTCTGCAATTCCCACCTGAAAAAATCTATCGGGATGCTCCTTTTGAAAGGCATCCATTTTAAGCGAACCCGTAAGGTCTGCACATAAGGCAACCACTTTAGGATTACTTTTTCCCAATTCAGATAAACCTGCACCAAATCCGCTTCTGGTGTCCTTTACATTTTGTACTTCAAACTTTTTCATCCTTGTGTGAAATTATTATTTCAATAAAATATTAGCTGCTTGGCCACTTTCTACTTTAAAAGAGCGTTCAAACGTATTGTTACTTCTACTAGCACCTTTAGCCCTATAAATAATCTTATATTCTCCTGGTTGAATAATTAATTGGTGATTGCGCCTTTCTACTGGCAACTTACAAACCCATGTTAACTCGTTACGCACCATCTGATAAACATCTGCATAATAATCTTGCAACTGGCAGTTTACAATTAGCTTACCAGGTTGTGGCAATTGAATGGTGGTGGTATAACTTTGATCTACTTTTATACCAGGAAAAACCATACGTGGCAAACACAATACCTCAACATCATATTTTCCTACTAAATATTTTTCTTTAACACTTGCATCTTGCACATGTAAGGTTTGTTGTTGGTTATGCTTACGAACAATAAATTGCAAATTGGTATAATTGGTAAGCCCTTCCACCTTCACCTGAAGCTCTCCCTGAGGTGCATCTACGCCAATTATGGTATGCTTACCTGGCGTAACATCTATATTTTCTTTAACAACCGGTGGAATAGTATTTACTACCAATCTATAACGAAAAACAGGATCCAACTGAACGGTATCTGGAACGCCACGTTCATTAATGGTATGCATATAATTATACATCAATTTGCCAGAGTTCATGTCGTAAAAACTCATGTTAACATTAGTCTCTGTGGGCTTACTAAAAACATCTAACAAATTTACTTGAGCAGTGGTATTATTTAAGGCTTGCGAAACCACAATGTTTAATGCATCTGCAAACCCTTTTTCAGTGGTGGCATCATAATAACGGCCTACACATTCAAATGCCTTTTTAAACTCTTCTGTTGAACCAATCCCAATAATAAAGGGTTTTAAAATAACACCTTTGCTTTGCAAGGCTTCTGAAACAGCGCATGGGTCGCCCTGACATTCCTCTAAGCCATCTGTAATTAATATTATAACATTTCTAGTGTAGGGTTCTGTTGGAAAGTCGTAGGAAGCTTGTAAAAGCGAATGGGCAATAAGAGTTGTGCCTTTAGGCGTAATGCCTTGAACACGCTTTTTAACTTCTTCGAAATTATTGGGCCTAAAGGGCACTTCTAAACGCGTGTCTTTACAATTTCTGGCAGTTGGCGGTGAGGTATGACCATAAACCCGTAGCGCAATTTCTACATTTTTTTGGCCTGCTATACTATCTATAGTTTGCGCCAATAATCTTTTAGCAACGTTTATTCGAGAATCATTTTCTAGCTTAGCATACATGCTACCACTGGCATCTAAAAGAAAGAGTATTCTTGTTTTAATAGGTCGCGGTTGTTGCGCCCTAAGCTGTAAAAAGCAGCATAAGGCAAACATCAGGAGAAGGGTTCTTTGGAATAACTTCATGCCCAACTTAACGCAATTAATAATCGGCTAGTGTTGAAGAAAGTTGGGATAAGGCATTTGCCAACTCGGTATCATTGGGTGCCACTCCATGCCATTTGTGAGAACCCATCATAAAATCTACTGGGTAACCCATCTCCGTTTTCATCATAATAAAAATTGGCTTGCCTTTTCCGGTAAGTGCTTTAGCGGCAGCCATGGTATTAATGATATTTTGAATATCGTGTCCGTCCATGTGCAATATTTCCCAACCAAAAGATTTCACCTTATCTGCTATGTCTGAACCAAGACCCATTACTTCTTTGGTTGATCCATCTATTTGCTGACCATTTAAATCTATGGTAACAATGAGGTTATCAATTTTTTGGTGCGCGGCAAACATAAATGCTTCCCAATTCTGACCTTCTTCTATTTCGCCATCACCCATCAAGGCATACACCAATTTAGGGTCGTTATTTAGTTTTTTTGCTAAAGCAGCACCGCAAGCCACAGAAATGCCTTGCCCTAAAGAACCAGAGGCAATGCGCACACCGGGTAATCCTTCGTGGGTGGTTGGATGACCTTGCAAGCGGGTATTCAATTTTCTAAAACTACCTAGCTCACTTACAGAAAAATAACCTGCCCTAGCCAAACTACTGTAGAAAACAGGAGAAATATGCCCATTAGATAAAAAGAACACATCTTCCCCATTTCCATCCATAGAAAAATTGAGGTTATGATCTAAGATATTAAAATAAAGGGCAGTAAAAAAATCGGCACAGCCAAGACTACCGCCTGGGTGACCACTCTTACAGCCATGCACCATTCGTAAAACATCTCTACGTATTTGGGTAGATAATTGCTGTAAATCAGCTACAGGTAATTGCGCCATCGTAAATTAATTGTTACGGGCAAATGTAATAGCTAAATCTTAGCAATGAAAACATGTGGAATACTAAGGCATAAAAAAAACCGGGACAAGCCCGGTTTTTTTAAAAGTCAATTTAACATTAAGCCAACACCTCTAACAACCAAAAAATTAATCCTATTAAGAAAATAATACCGCCAATAGCGCCTACTGCTGAAGCTATCGAACCAGTACCAATGGATAGAATTCCTAGAATGATGGAAGCTAAAATTAAAATCAAACCAACTATCATCCATTTTATACCGTCAATATTTACGCCATTCTTTTCTTTAGGTTCAAGCTTTTGCTTTAATGCTTTAACCTCAGCTTTTAACTCTGCTTTGGCAGACTTAAACGTTTTAACCATCTGTATTTGAGAAAAAGCCTTTGAACTATTACTCTTCACTTTTGGAGCAATTACCAAAGGACTAGGTGCGCTACTTTGCACTTTAGAATCAAGGCTTTCTGGCGCTACCATTGCAGTTGCTGGCATTTCACTTTTCTTAGAAACAATTTCTTTGCTGGCCTCTTGTTTTTCTGCTTTGGCTACAGATTGGTCTACCTTAACCTTCTGGCGATACCCATACATTTGGTTACTGCAAGAGGTTAAAAACAAAGTAGAACTTAACAATGCAGCTGTAATAATTAGTTTAAATTTTTTCATATTAGATTTGTTTGATGTGGTTAAAATAGGTCGCCTGAAACAAATTAAAAAGCGTTTTTTTTAAGCCATGCTGTATAGTGTTGATTTCATGCAAATTTAAGTTCTTTGCAGCTTTGGGATAAATACCTAACATGAAGAAAATAATAGATTTTAAAGCTAGTCCAGAACAAGCCGCAAACCCAACCTTAATGCAGCAATTAGTGCTCAAACAATTTGGCATTAAAAGCGAAAACCTTAGCCATTTTAAGCTAATACGTAAAAGCTTAGATGCGCGCAGAAAACCTATTCATTATACACTGCAAGCAGAACTTTGGTTGAACCAACAACCCGATGAAACACCCTTTGAAATTAACTGGCAAAAAGTAGATTTAGCACCTGAAGTAGCAATTATTGGTGCCGGCCCAGCTGGTTTATTTGCTGCTATTAAATTGATAGAGTTAGGAATTAAACCCGTAATTTTTGAAAGAGGCAAAGAGGTTAGAGAAAGAAGAAGAGATCTTGCTGCTATTACCAAAGAAAATACCGTAAATCCAGATAGCAATTACTGCTTTGGAGAAGGCGGCGCAGGCACCTATAGCGATGGTAAGCTTTATACTCGCAGCAGCAAAAGAGGAGATGTAAAACGCATTTTAAATATCCTGGTTTACCATGGCGCCGATGCTAGTATTTTATACGATGCACATCCGCATATTGGAACCAATAAATTACCCCAGATTATTACTAAAATTAGAGAAAATATTATAGCTGCCGGCGGGGTAATTCATTTTAATGCAAGAGTTACTGATTTTAAAATAAGTAATAACGAAATGCAGGGCCTATTTGTAGGAAATGAATTTTATTCTTTTAAAAAAGTTATCCTTGCCACTGGCCATTCTGCTAGAGATATCTATGAACTGCTGCACAAAAAAAATATTCTTATTGAAGCCAAACCTTTTCCGCTGGGTGTTAGAATTGAACACCCGCAAACTCTCATA
>VEQB01000212.1 GCA_018883485.1 Bacteroidota bacterium | reverse complement strand
AGAATATACCAAGCAATGGGCAGCTGGCCGCGGTGCTGAAGATAAAAACATGAGTCGCCACATTCAAATTGAGTCTTACCTTTCGGTTACGGGTTCAAACGCAGATGTGCGCTACCCTATTAAACCTTCTGCCGAAGGAGCTTATATTTTAAGTTTATACAATAAGGTAGCAGCTTTAGCTGGTGCGCCAACTATTGGTTCTTTACCAGCAGTTGAGTTACCCGTAAATGGTATTGAAAATACAGCTAAAGAACTATGGGAAAATAAAGGCAAGAGCCTTGTGGTTTGTGGTTCGAACCAAATAGGTGCACAAGTAGTTGTGCATGCTTTAAATGTATTGTTAGGAAATATTGGTACTACCGTAGATTTAGCTAATTATAGCAACCAACATTATAGCGATGATGCGCAATTTGCAGCATTTGTAAACGACTTAAATTCTGGTGCAGTAGATGGTGTTATTTTCTATAATGTAAATCCAGTTTATAGCTATAACGAATCTGCTAAATTAGTTGAAGGTATAAAGAAGGCTAAAGTAAGTATTGCTTCTAATGCTGGCTTAGACGAGACATCTGAATTGTGCATGTATAACGCACCAGATTCTCATTTCTTAGAAAGTTGGAATGATAACGAACCTAAAGCAGGTTACTTTACCTTTACACAGCCAACCATTTCGCCTGTATTTGAAACACGACAGATGCAAGAAAGCTTATTGCGTTGGGCAGGCGAAAATGCTAGTTTCTACGATTATATGGTAAGCAATTGGAGTGGCAGCTTAAGCGGTGATACTTGGACAAAAGCCTTACACGATGGTTTCTACCAAGCACCTATTGCAGCTTTTGCAGGTTCATTTAACATGGAAGCTGCTAAAGGTTTTGAGAGTGTAGCGTATGAATTATACACAAATGCTAAAACCAAAAAAGAATTAAAATTATATACCAAAGTGGGTGTTGGCGCAGGAGAAGGTTCACACAATCCTTGGTTACAAGAAATGCCTGACCCCATCTCTAAAGTATGTTGGGATAATTATGTGGCTATTAGTCACGATACTGCCAAAGAGTTAAATGTAGCCGATGGAGATACCTTAAACATTAGCTTTAAGGGAGGCAAAATGGAGAGCGTTCCAGTTTTGGTTCAACCCGGCCAACCTAATAATGTAGTAGCAGTAGCAGTTGGTTACGGCCGCACCAGTGGTGGTAAAACAGGCAAAAACGTAGGCGTTAATGCATATGTGGCTGCAAATTACTTAGGAACACAATTGCATTTGCAAACTGATGTTACCTTAGAAAAAGGAAGCGGAAAATATGAATTGGCGCAAACCCAAACACACCACACCATTGAAGGTAGAGCTATTATAAAAGAAACCTCATTAGGTGAATACATCAAGAACCCTAGATCTGGCAACGAAGACCACCATAAATCGTTAAAAGATAAAGGTAATTTAATCACACTTTGGAGCGAGAGAGATAGCAAAGGTCACAAATGGACCATGGCGATAGACTTAAACAAGTGCACAGGTTGCGGCAGTTGTATTGTAAGCTGTAATGCAGAAAACAATGTACCAGTAGTAGGCAGAAAAGAAGTGTTGAACCGCAGAGAGATGCACTGGATTCGTATCGATCGCTACTACCGTTTCCGTACCAAAGACAATAACTTTATTACTAAAGAAGACGATTATAACAACGAAGCTACAGGTGTAGATTTTGAAAATGTTAGTGTAACGTATCAGCCGGTAATGTGCCAGCAATGTGGCCACGCCCCTTGCGAAACTGTTTGTCCGGTATTAGCAACCGTGCACAGCAGCGAAGGCCTTAACCACATGGCTTACAACCGTTGTGTTGGAACTCGTTATTGCGCAAATAACTGTCCTTATAAAGTACGTAGATTTAATTGGTTCAAGTATAGAGATAACGATAAGTTTGATTTTAACTTTAACCACGACTTAGGAAGAATGGTTATTAACCCAGATGTTACCGTTCGTTCTAGAGGGGTAATGGAAAAATGTTCCTTCTGTGTGCAACGTATCCAAGCAGGTAAGTTAAAAGCGAAGTTAGAAAATAGAACCTTAGTAGATGGAGAAATTAAAACTGCTTGTCAGCAAAGCTGCCCAGCAGATGCCATTATCTTTGGAGATATTAACGACGAAAACAGCAAGGTGCGCAATTACTTTAAGGATGAGCGCGCTTACTTCGTGTTGGAAGAATACAACATTCAACCGTCTGTAGCATACATGACCAAGGTAAGAAACGTGAATGAAACGTTATCGCATGATAACCATCATGGAGCTGCCAAACATGAAGAGCACAAACAGGAAGAGCACAAAGTTGAAGAAAAACACGCCGAACATCAATCATAAACCTTAAACGCATAAGTATCACATGTCATACGAATCACCAATTAGAGATCAATTAGTTACAGGTGGAAAAACCTACAGTGATGTTACAAGAGACATCACGAGGCCACTTGAAAATGCGCCAAGCAAGGGCTGGTGGATTGGCTTTAGCCTTTCTACAGTAGTACTTGCCATTTGGATTGGCGCCACCACTTACACCGTATTAGAAGGTTTAGGGGTATGGGGTTTAAATAAAACTGTAGGTTGGGCTTTTGATATTACCAACTTCGTATTTTGGGTAGGTATTGGTCATGCTGGTACCCTTATCTCGGCAGTATTGTTATTGTTTAGACAGAAATGGAGAATGTCTATAAACCGCTCAGCAGAAGCGATGACCATTTTTGCGGTGCTTTGCGCTGCATCATTTATCCTATCGCACATGGGAAGACCATGGGTGGCTTATTGGCCAATTCCGCTTCCTAATGCCTTTGGAACACTATGGGTTAACTTTAACTCACCCCTAGTTTGGGACGTATTTGCGATCTCAACCTACTTTAGTGTATCCTTGGTATTCTGGTATGTAGGTTTGATCCCAGATATTGCTACAGTAAGGGATAGAGCTACTACCAAAGCACGCAAGTTTTGGTATGGTTTTTTTGCTATGGGTTGGACAGGTTCTACCCGCACATGGCATAGATATGAAGTAATTAGCTTAATCTTAGCTGGTATTTCAACTCCACTAGTACTTTCGGTTCACTCTATTGTTTCTATGGACTTTGCTACCTCATTGGTACCAGGATGGCATACAACTATCTTCCCTCCTTACTTTGTGGCTGGTGCTATCTTCTCTGGATTTGGAATGGTATTAACCCTTTTGGTTGTTGCCAGAGAGGTTATGAATTACAAAGATTATATTACAGAAGAGCATTTAGATGCCATGGCAAAAATTGTAATGGTAACAGGTACCTTGGTAGGTATGGCTTACATCACAGAGTTTTTTGTGGCTGCTTACTCTGGTGTAGAATACGAACAATATGCCTTCTTAAACAGAGCATTTGGACCTTATTGGTGGGCTTATTGGACCATGATGAGTTGCAATTTAATTGCACCACAGTTCTTCTGGATTTCAAGTTTAAGAAAGAATCCTAAATTTTTATTTGCAATGTCTATTGTAGTAAATATTGGTATGTGGTTTGAGCGTTTTGTAATAATTGTAACCTCATTACATAGAGATTTTATACCAGCCAATTGGGCCATGTACACGCCAACTATAGTCGAATTTGCTATATTACTTGGTTCATTTGGATTATTCTTCTTCTTATTTTTCTTATTTATTAAGTTCCTGCCAAGTATTAACATGGCAGAAATAAAGAGCATTATTCCTACACACGCTCACGAAGACCACCACGAGACTCATGGACATAGCCATGAACTAGCAGCAGAGAAAGGAGTTTTACATGGCAACTAAGCAAACGCATAAACAATTAATTTTAGGGGTTTATGACAACCCAGATAAGACGTATTCTATTACTAAAAAGTTAATTAAAAATGGTTACAAAATAGAGGATGTTTATTCTCCATTTGCTATTCATGGGTTAGACAGAGTGATGGGCATTAAGCGCTCTAATTTAACGGTTGCGGCATTTTTATTTGCAATGACGGGTTTAACCTTAGCAGTTACCTTCCAAGTTTACGCTTCTTATTTTGATTGGCAAGTAAATGTAGGTGGAAAACCAAGTTTGCACATTCCAACTTATATTCCAATCACTTTTGAATTAAGTATATTATTTACAGCCTTTGGCATGGTAACATGTTTCTTCATTGTAAATAAAATGTTCTGGGGTAAAAATGCCGATATAATGGATCCACGTGTTACAGATGATTTGTTTATTGTAGCCGTAGATGTTAAAGGGAGCAGGGCAGATTTGGGCGGTTTGAACCAACTCTTAATTGAAGGTGGCGCCATTGAAGTTAGAGAAAGGACTAAACAACTATGAGAATCTCTTTAGTATACAGTGCTCTAATATTAGGAGCTATTAGTTTATTTAGTGCATGCAGCGCCGGTGGCGAGAACACAGGTTATGAATATGCACCTAACATGTACCACTCATTTGCTTATGAGCCATTGACTCAGATAGAAGATGAGCCAAACACCATTAATCCGCATGGTATGAATATGCGTGAGCCTGTTAAAAATACAGTAGCCCGCGGCCAATTTGATTATGGAAAGTACGATATGAAGGTGAGCAATGAGTCGTATGAAGCAGCAGCCGCTTTAAAAAATCCATTGCCTGCAAGTGCAAAAAATATTGAAGCGGGTAGCAGGTTGTATAATATCAATTGTACA
>VEQB01000211.1 GCA_018883485.1 Bacteroidota bacterium | reverse complement strand
TTCTTGCATAGCCTTCGACCCTTTAAATCCATTAATTATATATGTTGGAACAGGCGAAGGATTTACAGCCGGCGGAAGCTCTAGCGCTAGAGGTGCAGGCATTTGGAAATCTATTGATGGGGGAAGTAATTGGAATCAGATTACCTCAACCCAAAATTTTTTCTATGTTTTAGATATCGTAGTTAGAGCAGAGAATAATGTTGGCGTTGTGTATGCAGCAGTTGATGGAGGTTTTCACCTGGGCATTTGGCATGGCAGCAATAATTCGGGTATTCACCGTTCTGTTAATGGTGGCAGCACCTGGACAAATGTTTCTCCAAACATTCCATCTACTACTGTTAAATTAGTAGCTGCGGATTTAGAAATTGCAGCTAACGGAAGAATTTGGGCTGGTAGTAAAGCTGCTCCATTTAGTGCATCGAATAGGGGTGGAGGTAGAATTTTTTATTCTGACAATGGCACTTCCTGGATTACTTCTAATATAACAACCGTAACCAATGGTAAAGGTAGAGTAGAAATTGCCTGTGCCCCCTCAGACTCGAATACAATTTATGCTGTAATAGAAAATGACAACAAAGCTGAAGCTGTGAAAAAAACCACTAATGGCGGTGCAACTTGGGTTAATTTAAGCGAACCAGATGATGCGGATAATGGCATTCCAAGCACAGACTTTACCCGTGGCCAAGCTTGGTATGATTTAATCTTAGCGGTAGATCCTAACAATGCAAACATTGCCATCATTGGGGGTATAGATTTATTTAGAACAACCGATGGAGGTTCAACATGGCCACAAATTAGCAGATGGTATGCTTTTGGAGACTTAAGCTGCGCTGTGGTTCATGCCGACCAGCACGCCATAATATACAGACCAGGCTCCTCCTCTACTGTTATTTTTGGAAATGATGGCGGTGTGTATTACTCATCAAATATTGCTGCTGCGGCAAATAATTCTGTAATTGCCAACAGAAACAAAAATTATAATGTTACGCAATATTATGCGGGTGCTATCCATCCAACATTAGGTTCAAACATAATGCTAGCTGGCTCGCAAGATAATGGCACACAGCGCTACGCAACAGCGGGCATTAATGCAACAGATGAGGTGTATGGCGGTGATGGAGGATTTTGTTTCATAGACCAAACCAATGGGAATTATCAAATTGCTTCCTATACGTTTAATAATTTCTACCGCTCTTCCAATGCAGGATTTAATTTTAACACAACCCTACTCAATGATGACAATACCGGAAAGTTTATTAACCCGGCTGATTATGACAACCAAAATGATGTGTTATACTCTGGACGAACCGCTGGCACACTTTATAGAGTTAGACAAATAACAGGAACCCCAAGTTCTGCAGAAATTGTTACCATACCTGGCATGACCGATGATGCTAGTCATATTAGCGCTTCTCCTTATTCTTCTGCCATTTTTGTAGGAACAGATGTGGGCGAAATCTTTAAAGTGACAAATGCAAATGGAAGTGCAAGCTCAGTAAAAATTTCTTCTTCTAGCTTACCAGCTGGCAGTGTTTCTTGTATTGAAATTGGTGCAAATGAAAACGAATTAATTGCCACTTTTTTTAATTACGGTGTTACCTCTGTATGGTACACCAACAATGGCGGAACTAGCTGGGTAAATAAAGAAGGGAACTTACCAGACATGCCTATACGTTGGGCCTTGTTTAATCCAAACAATAGAAATGAAGTAATACTAGCAACAGAACTGGGAGTGTGGGCTTCAACCAATTTTAAAACTACTACACCAACTTGGCAAGCAAGTAACAATGGCCTTGCTAATGTTAGGGTAGACATGTTGCAAGTTAGAACTTCAGATTATATGGTAATGGCTATTACCCATGGCAGAGGAGTATATACTAGCAATGCCTTTAGTTTAGACAATCCGCCTAATGTGGCTTTTACTGTAAATAAAACAGCTGTCTGTTTAGGAGATACCATTACCCTTAAAGACACAAGCGATAATAGTGGAATGGTAACCCGCACTTGGAATATTTTTCCTGCTAATTTTCAATATGTAGCAGGCACAAACGCACAATCTGCAGAGCCCAAAATTCTGTTTACAAGTAATGGCCAATATGCAGTTCAATTAAAAATTAACAATGGAAACTTAAGTGATTCGCTGCTTAAGCAAAACTACATTAGAGTAGGTGGTATTCCACTACCATTTACAGAGAATTGGGAAAATAGTGCTACTTATAACCAATGGGAAGTGATTAACCCAGATGGAAAAACAACTTGGACTATCTTTGGAGTAGCTGGCAACGGCAGTAGTACCTTGGCTGCTGGGGTAAGAAACTTTGAATATGGCGATGCAGAAAATAATCCTTTAAGAGATGGACTGGTATCGCCTCAACTCAACTTAAATGGATTATCGCAGGCTACACTTAGCTTTAAACATGCTTATAGAAGATATGATAATATTTTCCAAGATTCTTTGGCAGTTTTTGTGAGCACAGATTGCGGCAATACTTGGGCAAGGGTAGCTTCTTTTAGAGAAACACAAACAGGTACTCCATATGCTTTTATTACCAACTCAAATTTATCAGGAGAGTTTATACCTACTAGCTCTTCAGATTGGTGCGGTAATACTGGTTATGCCACTTGTAAAACAGTAAATCTAAATGCCTTTTTAGGTTCAACCATAAAAATAAAATTTGAAAATATTAGCGTATTTGGTAATAACCTTTATATAGATGATATTAGTGTAACTGGTGTATCTAATGAGGCTCCGCCAGTTGCAGATTTTTCAGCTTCTGCCACCACAACTTGTGCTTTAACTACAGTTAATTTCACAGATCAAACCAGTAATAATCCGCATACTTGGAACTGGACATTTACCCCAAACACAGTTAGCTATGTAGAAGGTACTAGCAGCAACTCTAAGCATCCAAAGGTGCAATTTTTAGCTGCCGGAAATTATACGGTAACCTTAAATGCAAGCAATAGCAATACCAGTAACCAGAGGGTAAAATCTAATTTTATTAGTGTAACTGCAGCAAATATTCCAAGCATTACCATTAGCACCAATAACAGCACACATTGCCAAGGAACTAGTGCTTCTTTTGGAACGGTAATAACCAATGGCGGAACAACCGCACAATACGCATGGTTTGTGAATGGAGCGCAACAAAGCAATACATCAAATACTTTTATAACAAGCACCTTAAATGATAAAGATACCATAAGTTGCTTACTAACAAGCAATGCAACTTGTGCCATTCCTGCTTCCATTTTATCAAATAAAATTATTGTAAATGTTAACCCTAAACCGAATGTGAGTTTAGCTTTAACTACCAAAAACACTTGTTATCCAGAAACCACAGTTAATCTATCTGGAGGCCTTCCAAGCGGCGGAACTTACAGTGGCATTGGCGTTAGTGGAAGCACTTTTAATGCGCAAACAGCTGGAGTTGGAGCGCATATCATTACCTATAATTTTACAAATGTTAATGGTTGTATAGGTTCAGCCAAAGACACAATCTATGTAAACGGATTTGCAACCCTGCCAGTTATTAACCAAGTGGGCAATACGCTTACCTGCGATATTACCGCTAACAGTTACCAATGGTATAATGAAAATACCCCAATTATTGGGGCAAATAACAAAACTTTTGAAGTATTAAGCAGTGGCAATTATTCAGTAGAAGTGATTGATGCAAGTGGCTGTAAGCAAAAATCTATTGTTTACAATATCATTAAAACAAGTGTGCATCCTATTTCTGGATTTAAAGATTTAAAGGTTTACCAAATTCCAGGCAAGGAAGAAATCTTAATTGAAGGTGATAATCTAACCGGTGCAAGTATAAGTTTTATGAGCTTAAATGGCTCAAAAGTGATGCAGCAACAAGAACTCTTGAGCAATTCCAATTTAGTTAATACGGGCATGCTTAGCAGCGGTATATACCTATTGGTTGTAAGAAAAGGACAAGAACAAGCGGTTAAGAAAATTAGAGTAGAATAATGGTGTTGCTGCTTTAAAAGTAGCAACACCATTACTTTATTTCCTTTTGGCAATTACAATCATGTAAGAAAATAAAACAGCACCAACTACCATGATGCTGGCAAAGAGATATTTTTCCTTTGTAAATTGCTCCCAAGCCATATAACCCAATGCGCCATTGGCCAATATCAGTTTGATTATTTTAGCTGCTTTACTTTCCATTTAATCCCAATAGTTTTACGAACTTATCATAGATAGCGGTATTCTCGTAGATGCCAGCAAATTGCTCTGCACCGGGCCCAAATGCAAAAACAGGAACCATAATTCCACTATGGCCCTTGCTTGAATAGTTTGGAGTAAAACTGCTTTTATTTAACTTATTTTCTAATAAAGCTAATCCGCCTGTTTCATGATCTGCGGTAACAACCACTAGCGTATTACCATCTTTTATAGCCGCATCCAGAACAGCATTTAACACCTCGTTAAAATCATGCAACTCTTCTTTCATGTAAGCATAATCATTGTCATGGCCACCCCAATCTATTTGAGACCCTTCTACCATTAAAAAATAATTACCAAAATGTTCCTGTAAATTTTTTGAGGCCAATTGGGTTGCTTTTAGTAAAAAGTCACCTCTTCCTTCACTCATTTTTGGCATGCCATCTTTAGCACAGGTATATATCATTTTTTTTGCATTGGGAGTAACCCATGCAGTATCGTGC
>VEQB01000007.1 GCA_018883485.1 Bacteroidota bacterium | reverse complement strand
CTCCCCAGCGGTTGTATATTTGAATATCTAGGTTTTTCACAAAAACAGGAACCCATTTATAATTATCGTTAAGCCCATCGCCATTTGCCGTAAAAGCATTAGGAATATATACCACCGGCGCCTGGTATAATTCTATGGTATTTGAGCGGCTCTTGGCATCAAAAAACGGACCTGAACTTGCAGTGTTTGCCTCTTTGGCTTCTACATAATAATAAAATAGACCTTCATTTGTATTGAGCCTATCATCTGTGTATTTAAATTCATCTACCAAACGAACCTGCGAAATATAGTCTGTGGCAGGGTCGGCTCTAAATAAATTATACGCTTCTACCCCTCCGCTCCAACTTTCGTAAGCGTTAAAACTAAGGTTATTCTTAAAGGGCTGCGCGCTGCCTTTTAATACCATAGAACAAGAAATTCTACCTAATGGACCAAGATTATCGCAAGTATCAAGCATCACTAAATAATAGCAATAGGAAGTATCTTTAACATTAACTGCTTTGTCTACATAACTTGTATCTGTTACCCACTCAAAAGTTTGTAACAAGTTAAAAGTACTTTTACCGCGTTCTGCTTTATAGAGAAAATATTTTGCAAAATCTCTTTCTGGAGATTGGGGCCAACTTATTTCTAATTGCTTATTATCTGCAACACTCACAAACTTTAAATACTGCTTTTGAGGGATATAAGCCAATTGTTCAAACGTTCCTAAGGTATCGCTAGTTTGGCCAAGACGGTTGCACTGATTAACCCCTCGCATAAAGTATACGTAATTTATTTGATGGTAATTAGGGGTATTGGGATCAAAAAATGAACGTAAAGATTTGTTATAAATAGTATCTATTACCTGAAAGTTCTTGTTATCTATTCCTCTGTATAATAAATAATATTTAAAGAATGGGTCGTTGAGCTTACTAGAATCTCCGTAGTAGGTAGTGGTTTCTTTAAATCCATTGAGCGTCATGCACAACAAATCTGTAGATGGCACTTGGGGCATAGCCTTAAATTTAACAAAGAATTTGGAGGTAACATTTCTAGGTATAGGGCACCCATTATCTTTTAAATTTACAAAAAAAGGTACAGGCTTTAACCCTTCATGCTCGCAGCTACCTTGCCAGCATACGGTGGTTTGAACCAATTTATGGCCAACAGTTAAGGTATCAAAAACAGGTCTGTTTTTTATGGTAGAATCAAAATCACCTACCTTGATGCTAAGAAAAATTGAATCTTCTATATCTACTCCTCTAATTTTAAAACAAACCTTTTCATAAACGGGAATCTCAATTGTATCACCCACAATAAGTTGATCGTTTACGGTTGTTACACTAGTTAATGGTGGGTTATTTGGGCAGTTAGTTACAGTAAATTGTAGCTCTAATCTTACCTCGCCAATTTTAACACCAAACCTAAATTCTTCTACTCTAATGCTGGCTACGTAAACACCGGGTGCATTGGGGTTACACATAATTTTACCTGTGCTGGCATCTATTTGTAAGGGTACATCTCCTAAAATTGGACCATTATTAGTGTACCCATTTCTATAAACTGTGTTGGGATAGGGCCCAGACAAAGCCGCATCAGCGGATGGATTGTCTCTATTTAACAAGCCATTAATTGGGTCGATAAATGAATATTTTAACTCATCGCCATCATTGTCTACAAAGTTTAGGTTATATTCAAATAAATTATTTGTACACAGCAGCGTGTTAGGGTTATTGGTAAAGCGAGGCGAGCTATTTTTGAGTACCTTTAAATTGGGCACTTCTGTGTAAAGTGTCATAGAAGCATCTCCCGGGTTGAGAATATTAGCTATAATGCCGTTTCTACAGCAGCGTTGCCACGACAAATAATAGCCGTTATTACTATTATAGGTATTGGCATTTAGTACAATATTTTTAGAATAAGTGGCAATGTGTGTACAACCTGTGCTCGTATTTGCACAATTAGCTCCAGTAAATTTTAGTGTGTCATTAAATAAGCTTTGAAAGTTCAGCTGATGTTCGCTCATTTTCTTGTGCGTTCCTTTTTCAAAAATGCCAATGTAAATTGGGTCATCAAAAAATGCACGAGGATTCCCATTTTCGCAATCTCGGAGCACCTTAACCACTAAGGTATAATTATTCCCACCTTTCCACAACAGCTCTATGCAGCCGCCCACCAAGTGGGTTGCGTACGCCCAAGCTGGGAGCAAAAAAGTAAGTATAATTAAACTAAAACGCATGATATCTAAAACATGGCTAGTGGGTTAATGGTTTTCGAATATCCGATTTTATTTTACAATTCCATGCACCTTTTTGGAATTTGGGAAAAAACAAATACATGCCTACAACTTCAATATAGCTAATACAATTTTTTTTGCTTTTGCTGTCACACGAGTTTCATCAAATAAATCTTCATATTTTATTAGGATTGTTATATTTTCAGAACCAGGATATATCAAGAGCGCCGGACACTTATCGATTTCAAATTTTACAAATATATCTGGTCCACTTTGGGATGAAAATTGCTCGTAATTTGTATAGTTTTCACTATTTATGAAATTTATCTTTGATACAAATGGGAATCTCATTAAAATTTGTAATTCTCGCTCTCGCTTTAACTTTGAATCAGAATTAGATTTTATTAGAACAGAAACAAAAATATTGTTTCTAGCATTCTTTAGTTTTAACCCAGATAAAAACTCTAATAAATCCTCAAAACACGCTTTACATTGAATATCGTTTGTTAAAACTACAATTTGAATTTCACTAGAATCTAATTTCCTAAATTCTGAAATTTTCCGGATTGAAATTAAATTAGCCAACGCTGCATTGTTTACACTAATGACTAATGCTAAAACAATTAACAATTTAATATCGAACTTTATAAATAAATAGAATAGGTTCAGGATAATTTTTCTTGTAATATTCTTCATTTTCCAAAATTCTTTTGTTTTTATCATAAGGGAAATCAAAAGTTGATCTTTCGTTTTTTAGTATTACAAAATAGCGTGCAGAAATCGAATGAAGGTAGTTATAACAAGCCAATGGAAAATCTCCTTTAAAAACAAGGTTGTTATTTTTATTGCCGCTTAATAAATCGGAATAAGAATTTTCAATTTCTAACGCCCCTGAATCACTAATAGTTCCTATGGTTATGAAGTTGATTGCTTTTTTTGTAAAGGTATCCTTAATATCGTATAGAATAACAAAGTCATTAGATTCCGTCAAATTAATTTCATGAAATTTACTAATTATTTTATCAAAATAATTTGAAAGCTTAAAAATTTTGTCTGCAGCACCATTTACTGGTATTGATTTAGTTAAATATTGAATAGAATCACTTAAGGCAGAAACCCAATTCTTTGGTGCTAAATTAAAAGAAAATTGCAATTTGAAATTAAGATCGAATGTCTTCAATTCTAAGCTACTTGGATCAACCACAACTAAATTAAAATCATTTCCATCCATTGGGCTAAAAGGGCTAAAATAGGATAACTCTAAATTCTTTTGTGGTAAAATTAATGTGTCAAGAATTTCAAATGTCCATCGATCCAATTTGAATATCGAAAAATTAAATTTGTTAAGATTTCCATGCGTATACAAATAGGATCGAAATCCGAATAAGTAATTTGAAGTCAATCTTAATCTATCAAACCCAATATGATTTTGAATTACACTAATTTGACAAAGTTTTGGATTCGCAAAAATTGATGTTATAGAAAATATTGCATTTCCTGTTGAAATTACAATTGTATCACCTGAAAAATCAAAATCGTAAAGACTAAACCAAACTCCTTTTTTTGTTAATTTTGAAAAATCTAAAGAAAATGCCTTTTTTTTTAGTGTTACTAAATTTAAAATAACAAATTGCATTGATTTTTCATTGCTATTTTCGTTAAAAAAAGCAGTGATATTTATATCCTTTTTGGTTCTAGTTTTGCAATTCCTTCTAATATTGCCAATATAACCAAAATCGCTTTTAATGTTGACAAATGTATCAAGTGAAACAATATTTTGAATTTGATTGGATTGAGCATTCGCAGTATTCGTTTGAATTGATAATACAACAAATACAATAATTAAAAAAGCGTAATATTTATTGTACATTTTTCGACACCTTGTAAAACTTCCCAAAAGTAGGTAATCAGATAAGTTTTTTGACTACCATCTAAACTAGTAACAATAACTGTTCTATTGCCAGACCCTTCTGAGTTTCCATTGTTAAAGTCTTCATCTGATTCTATAAAAATTTCCTCAACAACATTTATTAAGGCAGGTTCAATGTTAACAATGCTTGGTGGATTTAAAATTGGCTTTGCAGTTGGGCAACTATTTTCACCTGGGTCAAAACATTGAATATGAACAGTTGTCTTAGTGTCACTGTCAATAACATCTCTTTGAATTAGATTGAATTTATTTGTGCTATTTCCTCCTACCCTATCTCTAACTATGGTAATTGGCTTCTCAGCTAATAGCGTGAATGAAACCGATAAAAGTAAAAAAAATATATAATGCTTTTTCATATACTATAACTCCTCAATTACAAAAACTAAAACACCATTCACTAATGACCAAGATACTTTGTAATAATAGGTAATCACAGTTCCATTTGGATATGAAATCGTTATATGATTAGTGTAATTTCCATTAGAGTTTCCATTTAAAACTTGAGCAGAAGCGTAGCTATCAAGTTCATCAATCAAGTTATATTCTGCTGCAGTTAATTCATATCCATTATCGTGAAAAATCGGAATTGCCAAATCAGTTTGACATTTCATATCACCATTACCAGTGCAGTTCACGTTTATTACAACATCAGTACCACCTGATTGGTTTACTACTTCCTCTCGAATTTCTGTGACTTTATCAAATTTAACAAACAAACCTACATGATCCTTATTTTTTATAATTTTTGTTTTTGCATTAATATTAAAAGAAACTAGTACTACAACTGTAAACAAAACCATTTGTTTAACAGCATTAATTTTAAAATGATTCATAATTTTAAGTTTATTGATTAACAATTTCATAGTTTTACGGTTAAATGTAACAGTTTTTTGGCAGACTTATATAAAAGAATACGGTAGCAAATTAAATACAAAAAAAAATGAATAATCCCCCCCCCCCTTGCATTTTTAAGAAAACATTATGATTTACACTTTTTACAAAATCATGCACTTAAATAACAGTGTCAGATATTTTCCAAGCTTGGGCTCAAAACAAAAAAACTTACCTTGCAAGCAATATCAATTATGGCACTTAATAAAACCCGATTTGAAACCCTTTTAAAGGTTAGACCCGATGATATAGACATGAATGTGCATGTGCATAGCAGTAAATATATAGACTACGTGCTGGCCGCGAGATACGACCAAATGGAGCATTGCTATAAAATGCCCATGCAAGAATTTATGAAACATGGTTTTGGCTGGGTAATTAGAAACACTTTTATAGAATTTAAGCGCCCATTGGGCATTGGAGAAGAATTTATTGTAGAAACCCATATCGATGAATTTTACAAAGATGGGGTAAAGGTTAATTTTAGAATCCTAAAAGCAGATTCGCGCAAAGAATCTTGTACTGGTTATTTTAACTATACCATGATACATATGGAAAATGGCAGAGCCGCTATTATTCCAGATTGGATTATAGAACGCTATTCCATTTAATACCAAGTTCCCTATTTTTGCGTTTTGAACCAAAATTAATTCATTTGAACAGACTACTTATTTTCTTAGGACTTGTGGCACTGCTTTTCTTAAATGAGAGCTGCAGAAAGCAAGATACTTTTACCTCTGCTGGTGTTACCCTTAACTTTTCTACGGATACCATTTTCTTTGATACCATTTTCTCCAAACTAGGCAGTAACCCTAACTCTCCGCGCTCTGTTACCTTACAAGTGCGTGTTACCAATCCCAATAAACAAGGTGTAAAAACCAATATCAGTTTATTGGGTAATTTTTACGGCATATTTAAACTAAATGTAGATGGTAAAAGTGGCACAAGCTTTCAAGATATTGAAATTAGAGGAGAAGATAGTATCTATATTTTTGTGCAAGCCTACATAAACCCTGTAGGCAGCAATACCCCCTTTATTGTTACAGATCAAATTCTCTTTGAAACCAATGGTAATAAGCAAGATGTAGACCTTGTGGTTTGGACCCAAGATGCCAATTATTTTAGAAATGAAGTGTTAGATTGCACTACTGGCAACCTGCTATGGACAAGTGATAAACCTTATGTGATTTATGATTCTATCTTAATTCCCAAGGGTTGTACGCTTACCATTGAAGCCGGAACAAGGATACATAACTATAATAAATCGGCTATATTGGTGCTAGGCACTTTGGTGGTAAATGGCACCATAGATAAACCTGTTGTATTTGAAGGCAGCCGATTAGATGATGATTACAAAGAACTAGCAGGACAATGGATAGGCATACGTTTTTTACCAGGAAGTAGTGGCAATAAAATTTTTGGCGCCATTATTAAAAATGCTTACATAGCTGTAGAAGTAGATTCTATGCCAAGTATCGGGAATTATGGCTTAGAAATGAAAGAAACCATAGTTAGAAATATGAGTGCTGTGGGCATCTTAAATTATACGGCAAAAGTATCTATGGAAAACTGTTTGGTAAGCAATTGCGGCTTGTTTACTTTTATTGGAGAGCTAGGCGGAACCTATGATTTATTGCACAATACCTTTACGGCACAATCTCAAACCACCGGTAGAAGAGACCCGGGATTTTATTTATCTAATGCCCCAGGCAGAGATGCCAAGGGAAATATTATTTATAAATTTCCTTTAAACTATAAGGTGCAAAACAATATAATTTGGGGCAGTTTAGACGAAGAAATTTTTATAAATATTGACCCAGAAGGAGTACCAGTTACTAATAAAATTTTAACTACCTGCTTGTTAAAAACCAAAGATTTAAACTATGCGGTAAATGGCAATATTTTAAACAAAGATCCACGCTTTAAAAACGTATCTACTTACGATTACGATTTAGAATCCAATTCACCTTGCGCCAATACAGGGGTATTTGTAAATATTTTTAGAGACCTTAAAGGCCGCAACAGAAACAGCGCCAGCCCTAGCATTGGCGCTTATGAGGTGCAATAGGTTAAACGGCACACCCTAAACTGCCATAAGCGATTTAGCTTGTTGAGTAATAAGCAATTCATTTGTGTTGTAGGTGGGTTTAAATGGCAATGGAGATAGCTTGAGTTTGGTGCAAGTGAAGTATAACCAACGAAAAAGGGCATTTGAATTGCTCAATTATTTACAACTAAAAAAACAATTATTTAACTTTGAATTGAAACATATCTTATTTACATTGCAGTATAATTATTTGAACCTATGAAAAATAAAATTTACTTAATCTTAGTTATAGGTATTGTGTTAATTACGTTTAACGCTTGTAAAGAGGATTGCGCTGACCCTATTGAATTAACTCAAGACTACAAGATTTACCAAAATTGGTATCCATATAAAGAAAATGATACCCTAAGATTTTTTAGACCTGTTGAGAATGATACTATCGTATTCTATGGTGGTAAATTTAGTTTTCCTTTTTATGATAAAGTTATTGCTTGTAATTGTTGTGGAGTTACTCGAAATGAATACCTTCAACAAACCTTTAGAGACACTGTGAACAAGTATGATTTAAAGGTGGAAATGGATGGAGCAAATTTCAAGTTCTACTTTTTTGGGTTATATAATTTCTTTTATAGTGGCAGAGGAAGTGAGTTATTATATGATACAGTTGTAACTTTAGATACAACATACACAAAGGCAAATCGAATTGATTATAAAGGTCATTCTTGTTGGTATGTTCCAGATATTGGTGTAGTAAAGTATGCTTATGAAAATGGTGGTAATTGGTTATTTATTCGTAAATAATAAAGGGTATGAGAAATTTAAAATTTAGTCTTTTAGTAGTTTTATTCTTGGAATTACTAATATTTAGTTTTCAATCAATTTCTGCCCCTTTAGACCGCAACCCAAGAGGTAGAGGTCAATATACTGAATATTTACCAAAACGAGGGTTTCCATTTACATTTCAGGTAAATTCTTTTGGAACAGATTCTACAATTAATTTTTTTAAGCACGAAATTATCACTAAAGCTAAATGCCAAGAATTGTATAGATTCATTTTCGAAGAGCGCTATAACGCCACCTTCCCTGCATTTAATAGAAATGAAATCTATAAAAAATCATTGAAGGCTAAGCTAGCTGCGTTCATTTATATGATGGGCCTTAAGTATAATAGTATTTCAAAATTAGTAGAACCATTACCCGATTATGGCGACCCAATTCGCGAGCAATATGCCACAGAGGCATTAACTATTTTAAAAGACATTAAGATAACCAATGTGAGAGGCTGGTATTTTAATGGGATAGATAGGCAAAGATATAGGGCATTTGAATTGCTAAATTATTTGCAGGCATATGATTATTTAAAAACAGCTAAAAGTGTCTTACAAAATGAGAGTTTGGATTCGGAAACTGCAATAAAAGAAAAAATAATGGATTTTACTTATGAGTTACATGCCGCTGCAAACAATCCAACAATGTCTTACGACCGTAACAATAACATCTCTTTGATTGTGGCATCAGCGGTTGGCACATCAGCAATTTTCTTTGCTAATGAGGGGGCGGGTAGGCTTCAAATTCAGCGCCACCCAGAACGTTGGGCACATGCTGCCCATGCCTATATTACCAAAACTTTGTTTGAGGGGCAAGTAACCAATGATGAAGGCCCTATGCTTAATAAAGATGGTGTTACTTTTTATGGAGAAGGAAGCCATTATTTTACTTATGCTTGGCAAAGCATGTTGGTTTTTATGAAAACCTATTATAGGGCAAAAGGCATAGAAAGCCTAACAGATGGCAGCGACCCGGGCGGAAGAGAATACAACCCTTGCAAATTATGCAGCAAGGTAAAAACGGAATCTTATAACTCAAAAAATTACCAAAACCTATACAAAGGCTATATAGAATCTTTAGACCAAAAGGGCTGGCACCCGGCCTTGGATGATACATGGATACCAGAAATGAGGTTTGCTCCTTTGCTTATATTAGGAGATAATCGTTATACCCCGTATTTTAAGGATTTTGATAGTTTAACTAATTTTGATTACAAAAAGCTTGATTTTGACGGCCCAGGCGAAAGGGGTTCAAGGGCCTTTGAGGCTGATGTTTTACTTACCCAATTTAAAAGGCATTTTGAAGGTAAACCTTCCATAGTTAATTATCCTTTAGCTGGCTATACAGTGCTTAGCGAACCCAAACTTTATGTAAATTTAAACTGCGAACGTGCAAATATGATTAAAGGTGGTTTTCATGAGCATGGCGATGTGTCAAACATAGAAATAAGGGCTGGACAGGATTTAAAACCAATGGTAATAGACCCGTACTTTTTTGGTCAAGATGGCTGGAAAATAAAGGGAGATGTAGATAAAGGCAGTTCTCATAACTGTATATTAGTAGATGGAGATGGACCTCATCCCAAAGATATGGCAGAAAGTTCTTTTGGCAGGAAAAATGACGATTGGATTAAACCGGATGGAAGTAAATATACTTACTATACCCTTCAAGCTAAAGTTAATTATTGGAACAGGTTTTCTCAATGGAACATGCGAACAGCCATAACAAGAAAACTAAGTGTTTTTAGCGGTAGTTATTTTTCTTACATCATTATTGAAGATGATATAACCAATAATTCTATTTCAAAAAATGATATTGTTTTTAAATTGAATGGGAATGGCTTGGAAGCGGAGGGTAACTTTTATTTAAGGGATAATAACCAATCCGCAATTTGGAGTTAAAATTGTGTAGGTGCAAACGACAACCAAAATTATAGAATGAGGTTAAAGTCTAAGCTACTTAATTCGGATAGTAGTATAATAGAAGATTTAACATTTACCCATGCCACCCAAGAGATAGGAAATTCAACAGATATTTCGTATGTAAAAACAAATGCAAAGGAATTAAAGGCAGGTAAACAAATGAAAATTCTGTCTATTATAGAATTAATTCCATGTAGTGATACCCTTGGCTTAATAAGAAGAAATGTTATTTCAAGAAATGGCATATATTTTCAATCCTATCCATTAAATGAATCTATTAATCATCATGGATTTACCTATGTAGATAAAATTGAGCCAGATACAATTAAAAACATTAATGGAACGGATACTTCTGAAAAGATAATTTTTGATGGTGCCTCTTTTCTTATTAATTATAGCCAAAATCCCAATTTTAATTTTGGCAGTTGCAATGGAATTTCAAACATTCGTTTCTATGAATTAAGTGAAGGTAAAAGTTTAATTTTTAAAGATACCTTGTTAATGGAAAGTGACACAACCATAACAGCCTTTGTTAAAATGATTGGCTATAATAGGTATACTTGTAAAGTTAGTTCTAAAAATCCTGGCCAGCTAAAATTATACCTGATGGGTTTAGGCCAAAACATGGCCATGAAAGTAGATGGCCTAAGCACTTCACAAGATTCTTTTCATTTAACCATTAATTTACCAGACACCAGCATAGAGTTTATTATAGAGCCATCAGACCCTTGTTTAGCAAGCTGTTTTTACCCTCCCACGCAAGATAAAGTGGATTCAATTTTCCGCCATAAAGATGCCTCATTCCAAAATTTAAGTCATAAATTGGATATTGTTCAGCCTAGTGGATTTTTAGAAATCTCTAACGGCTCTAAAATGGAAATTAGTTGCAATAAATACTTAAGAAACAGGGATAGTTTATTATTAATAGGCAGCTGTGGAGAAACAGAAACCATTAGAACTTGCGATAATCCCACCCAGCAATTTAAAGTAAGTCCATTACCTGGGATTATTGTTTCAGATGGTTCGGCATTGGTTTTGGATTCTGGAAGTTTTACAAAAGTAGGCAACAATGCTGCCCTTATAATTAAAACAGGCGGAACATTAGTAGTTAAGGATAGTGCAGTGTTGGTTATTGGGGGCGGCTACTGCGGTGGTAAAGGCCAAATTTTAGCAGAACCAGGTTCTTATGTTTATATACAAAAGGGGGCTAAAATTAGTTTCGCTAAAACAATAGGAGATACTATAGACAAGCATGATTTTATCATAAGCTTAAAACCCGCTTATCAAAGCGCCTATGCAGGTGTAAATAGTATCATTTTATCCTTACTAGCTGATGATACCATTTTAACCAATCCTTTAAATCCCTCACCAATTGCCTTTTGCGAGTTAAAAGATAAAATGAATCCTGTGGTAGCAAATAATGATTATGGTTTTGCAAACTTTTTACCAGCAAAGACAAACATAAAACTAAATAATGATACCTTGTGCCCGGGAGAACCACTCATAGTAGATTTACGAAGAATCCTCAACGACAAAAAGTTTTGGTTTGAGGTATGCAGAATGGATAGCCTGTTTTTGTCTGATGGGAATGGAAATTGGCAATGGGTAGATACCTGTTTGGTAGATACCATGAGTTATGATTCTAGTTTTTCAGACCCAGGGTGTATTTCACCACGGGTTACGCCAGATTGGTTTATTTATTATTTTAAAACAAATACAACGCATAGAGTAAGTTTTAAATTAGAAAGCGATTGCGAAGAACAAATAGATACCTTATTTTTTGTTCATCAAACATCGGCTCCAACTGCAACTGTAAGTGTTGTGGATTCAAGCTGCGCTGGCTGGGATGCTGTAAAACTTTATGTTCAAACAAATTTTAATGGTTATTATTCTGTTGAAGTCAATGAGATTGATACGTCAACTAATCATCTATTGGGGAATCTAAAATATATGGATAAGCCTCCATTATATTATTTAGATACTGTTGGAATAATACCAGATACAATTGCATTTCCTACTGTTTATTTTAAAGGAGGCAGAAAATATCTCATTACATTAAGCCTCCAAAATAATTGTGGCAGCATTGATTTTAACGATACCGTTGCAATTCCATTTGGTGCTTATATTAATTTTGAACGCCCAACAGTTTACGCCAACCCAGTGCATGGCGCTAGAACGGTGCAATTGCATGGGTATGTAAACAGTGCAGATAGTTTTAGTTGGAGTCCGCCAACTTGGTTAAACAGAACAGATACCTTGGTGGTAATTAGTACCCCGGGAGATAGTATTAGCTACGTTCTTGCAGTCTACCAAGGTAGTTGCGTAGCTTACGATACTGCCTTTATAAAATACAACAGAGTTGCCAATGCTGGTTTAGAAGATACCGTTTGTTATACAGGTAGTAAAGTTGTAATAGGTAATGGCTACGACCTTTCTGTTTTCTTAGGCTATCTGTATTACAAGGGAGGTTCAGATTTTAGAGACAATTGGTTTTATACCTATACGGCCTCCAATGCCGAATACTTTAAACACCTAAGTTTATTTATGCAGCACACCGACTTTAAAACTTGGGCCATAGGGGCAAGTAACTTGTACACAGATTTTGCAGAAGACTTAAATAGAGAACAAACCATAAGGCAGCCTTGGTTTATCAATTACTTTGAGCAGCTAACCGAGTTTACAGATCCCATGCTTTATGCTTTGGATAGCTTTGTGTATTATATTAATCAAAACAATACTTTAAAGGACAACTATACCAACACGGGTAATTATGCCAGTTATAATGGGCACTTAAGCACTTTCTTTAATTTATATGATAATTTTATTGCCTCCCAACTTAATACCATAAGCATGAGTTGGATAAAAATTACAGGGGCCGATACCAGTTTTAATGGCAGTTTACAAGAAAGTGCAATTGCTATAGATGAACCTACCAGAACTACCACATATATACAACAAGTAATTACGCCAGAATATGCAGAGATAGACGAAACCATAGTGTATGTAGATACCATACCCACAGTTGCCTTTGCGGTACAATTACAATTTGATAGCACAGTGGTATTTGAAAACTATACCGAACCTACAGACGGTTCAAACCGCTACAGTTGGAACTTTGGCGATGGCAGTGCCACAAGCAACCAAGTACACCCATACCATACTTTCCCAGCATTTGATACACTGTTTAGGGTATGCCTTACTGCCACCAATGATTGTGGCAGCTACACTTGGTGCGATACGGTTTATATTGACAGTGCGCATTGGGGAGGCGGGAGGAGGATATGGAGTAAAGAAAGAGAAAGAGAAAGAGAAAGAGCAGGAGGAGGCGAAATTGAAGCATTTGTTTATCCTAATCCAACGGAAGGTAGTACCACCTTACAATACACAATAAGCGAAAATGCAAACCTACTCATCACCGATGCGCAAGGAAAATTGGTATGGCAAACAGAATTAAAAAGTGCCAGCGGCCAGATGCCAGAAGCCAGTCGCCTTCTTACCATCCCCTCCCAAACCTTCGCCAACGGCTTGTATTTCTATACGCTTCAAAGTGCGCTTGGTTCAGCCAGAGGTAAAATTGTGGTGCAGCGATAGTTACAGCTAAAGGCCAACAGCATTTCCTACCCATTCCAACATTTTTAAAAAATTACCTTACTTTTGAATTTAGGCTTAATAATTGTTTAGGTTCATACCATGAAAAAAATTTTATATGTATTGCTGTTTCTTACTGGGTTTTTAGGCTCTTGTAAGGCACAGCAAGAATCAGTAGATATTAGGACAGGCAGCGGTAGACTAATACGCAAGTTTGAGTACCATCAAAAAAGCAATTTTGATGTTGTAAATGGCAGATTAAATGCTGCGTTGGTTGCCAGCAACGGTTACCTTTTCGAAATTACGGCTATTCCTGTAAAGGCCATTAAATGCGGTAAAAATTTAGCCGCAGGAACTTATGATATAGCCCTGATTGACAATAGAATGAACAAAACATTTAAATTAACCAGTACTAGTAAACCAAAAGTTACGGTTAAGTGTTTAAGCAATGGTGGCTATGAATTAATATTTACTGGAGATTTATTTAATGGTAAAGAAAAGGTAAAAGTTTTTGCCCGCCTCAAAGGAACTGTTAATCATTCACAAGAATTAAAAACGAACTAAACTACATACATGAGAAACCTATTTATTACAACTATTTTATTGGCTTTAAGCCTTGGTACTTTTGCGCAAACTCAAAAAAGGCAGAGCCCACAAGATGCTAAGAATAGCAATGAGCTTCAACTTATTTTAAAGAACAATGAAGAGATAAACAAAAAGCAGGTAGCAGAGAAAGCAAAAACCATTAATTATCCTGTGAGGCAAGTGGAAGCCAATGGAAGAATAATTGAGTTTGTGAGCCTAAGCGAAACAGGCATGCCTATTTACAATGAAACAACCAACAATATAGATGCTGCTAGAACAATTAGCACCAATAAAGTATGGCCAGGTGGTGGCTCTGGGTTGAACCTCACGGGTCAAGGTATGACCAACCGCATCGGTGTTTGGGATGGTGGTGCCGTTAGGGTATCGCACCAAGAGTTTCAAAGCAGGGCTGTGCAAACAGATGGTGCCTCTACTTTAAGCGACCATGCCACTCACGTTGCTGGAACTATGGTAGCAGGTGGTGTAAATGCCAATGCAAAAGGAATGGCTTACCAGGCCCCAATTAAATGTTACGATTGGAACAGTGATGTTAGTGAAATGGCAACTGCCGCTGCGGCAGGCATGTTAGTTTCTAACCATTCTTACAGTCAAATTAGTGGCTGGAATTATAATTCATCTTTAAACCGTTGGGAGAATTGGGCCGACCCAAATGTAAATGCACAAGAAGATTATAAGTTTGGATACTATGATAATATTTGTCAAACTTGGGATCAAATAGCCAATACGTATCCTAATTATGCCATGTTTGTGGCAGCAGGAAATGATAGAGGCGCGCCAAGTCCTTACCCTTCTACCTTTGCCGTTAGAAATGGCAGTGGAGGCTGGGTAAATATGAGCAGTTCTGATCCAAATAGACCTACTGTTACGGGTCCTTATGATTGTATAAGTGGCGGCCAAGCCAATGCTAAAAATACCATTACTATTGGGGCTGTTAACAAAATTACTACTGGTTATAGCAATGCCTCACAAGTGGTAATGAGTTCATTTAGCGGTTGGGGCCCAACAGATGATGGAAGAATTAAGCCAGATTTAGTGGCTAACGGTGTTGGTGTATTTTCTTGTAATTCTACTTCTAATACTGGTTATGAATCTATGAATGGCACCTCTATGGCAACGCCAAATGCAAGTGGTTCTGCCTTATTGGTGCAACAGCATTATAACAATTTAAGAGGCTCTTTTATGCGTTCTTCAACGTTAAAAGGTTTGCTCATTCATACAGCAGATGAGGCAGGAGCAAGTGCTGGTCCAGATTATACTTTTGGCTGGGGCTTAATGAATACAGACAAAGCAACTAAAGTTATTGCTGATACCTTAAAAAATAAAATATTACAATTAAGTTTAGCCAATAGTGGTACTTATACTTATTCTCTTTATACAGATGGAACAGCGCCATTACGCGCTAGCATTTGTTGGACAGACGTAGCAGCAACTCCCTTTTCACCTGCCTTAGACAATACTACTAAGCGTTTGGTAAATGATTTAGATATTAGGGTAAGAAGATCTGCAGACAATGCAACTTTTAATCCTTATGTATTAAACCCTGCTTCTCCTGCAAGCCCAGCCACCACAGGCGATAACAATACAGATAATGTAGAGTTAGTTCATATTGCTACTCCAACTCCAGGAGTTTACACTATTACCATTTCGCATAAGGGTACCTTATCTGCTGGGTCACAAAATTATGCTCTTGTTATATCTGGTATAACACCAAAGCCAACAGCTGCATTTGCAGTTAATACCAGAACAGTTTGTACCAATCAGAATGTAAGTTTTACAAATCAATCTGTTGGTGCAAGCAGCATTATGTGGTATTTCCCAGGAGGCACGCCAGCCACAACATCGGCTAATAATCCATCAGTGTCTTATGCGGTGCCAGGCTATTATCCAGTAGCACTAAGAATAAGTTCGCCCAATGGATTTGATTCTTTGTATTTCACTGATTATATAAATGTAGGAGGTATTAGTTTACCTTTAGAAGAAACATTTGAAGCCAATTCTACAACACGTAGTTTATGGCAAATACAAAACTTAAATAATGATAGCACTTGGCGATTAGTTACAGTTGGCGGTACCACCCCGGGTAACACCGCTTTGGGTATCAATAATTATGATGTAACCACTGAATTTTATTTCGATAGATTGGTGAGTCCAGTGTTAGATTTAAGAGGATTAAGCACAGCAACCTTGCAGTTCCAACATGCATATACCCGTTACGATAATACCGCTTCCGATTCATTGATAGTGGCCATAAGCACCAATTGTGGTCAGAGTTACACCCGTTTGGGCGCTTACGGTGAGAATGGAACGGGTAATTTTGCCACAGCGCCAGATAATACTTTTGCTTCTGTTAATGCATTTATTCCTAATAAAGCAGAAGATTGGTGCGGTGGTGCTGTTGGAGCGCCATGTTATTCTTATGATTTAACTCCCTATATTGGAAATCCTAACGTGCGCATTAGATTTGAACAAATAAGTAATTTAGGGGCTAATAATATGTACTTAGATAATATAAAAATTACAGGTACATCTTTGGCTCCAAAGGCGGGTTTATACACCCTAACGCCTACTGTTTGTGTAGGCGATGAAGTACAGTTGTTAGATTCCTCGTTAAACAATCCGCAAGAGTGGAAATGGATGGTAAGTGATGCCGATACGATGATGTACACGATAAGAAGTCCGCATGTTAAATTTACTAGCGCTGGTGCTAAAACCATAAGCTTAACAGTAAAAAATGCCGCAGGTGCAGATAGTATTACACGTGTAGGCTATATTAATGTTTTACCATCCCCAACACCACCAAGTTTAACTTCTACCAAAGGAGCAGCTATTTGCGATGGTGATAGCACGGTGTTAAGCACCGACGCTACAAGTAGCTTTGTTTGGTTCAGAAATCAACAGAATATGAACTTGGTTCAAACCAGCTTTACTACAAAAGACGAGGCCTTGTATTTTGTGAGGTTGCGCGGAGCAAATGGTTGCTGGGCAAAGAGTGTTGAATTAAATTTACAAGCGGGTACAACACCTGCTAAACCTACTGTTACCAAAGACTTAACTGGCACACAGTTTTGCCAAGGAGGTTCGTTTAACTTAACTTCTAGTGCCTTAAGCGGAAATCAATGGTATGTGAATGATACAGCAATAACAGGTGCTTTAGGAAGGGTTTTAAATTATGGCAATGCAGGTAATTTTAAAGTGGTAGTAAGTGATAAAGGTTGCACCAATACTTCGGATGCTTTAAGCATAAGTATGTTGCCTCGCCCAAATACTTCTGCTATTAGTGGAATGAACTATGCCGTTAAAGGAGATACCGCAAGATTTAGTGTTATACCTGGAATGACGGGTTCTGTTTTTAATTGGACCTTAAGTGGTGGAAGTATAGAAACTGGATCTGCTACCCCTTCTGTATTAATTCGTTTTGGAAATGGCAGTTTGGCCAATGTTAATGTGCAAGAGAATGCCAGCAATGGTTGTAAAGGGGTGCAGCAAAGTTTAGCAGTAAATTTGGTGGCAACAGGAATAGCTCAAGTTACTAAAAACGAGTTAAAACTTTATCCAAATCCTGCTACTAACATGGTAACGCTACAATTAACAGGCCTTGCAGCCAATGCACCAATTGAAGTTGCTTTGTATAATGTATTGGGTCAAGCTGTAATACAAGAACAAACAAAGTATAACGGACAAACTTACGAACTCCATTTGCAAGACTTAAATCCGGGGGTTTATATTGTTAAATTACAAGCTGGCGGCAAGGTTTATACTAAGAATTTTGTGAAGGAGTAGGGGTGAGGGGTAGTATTTGATTTGCGGATTTTCGGTGTTTTTTTTAAGTTTAAATTGACAGAAAAATGATTTCTATTATTGTTCTTAATTATTAGCTTCGTAATTCATAAATTAATAATTATGGCACAATTAATCTACCCCCCCACCCTTACAGGATCAAGGATTCTGTTAGCTTTAGCCTTAATTGGCTTCATGTTTTTTAGTCTTGGAAAGACCAAAGCCCAATCTTTATGCGATGACCCTTGCCCACCTGGGCCTCTTATGTGGCAAACAATCACACTGTGCACCCAAACAAATTCTAGCATTCCAGAAACCGGACCAGCAGTTTTTGTAACGATTGCTTATAGAATAAGAACCTGCAATGGTGTTTCTTCAATAATTATTGACAACTATGTTGTGGTTGATAGTCGCAACACGATAAGTGGATTTGCAACAAATCTTCCTTGCAATTATCCCGACCCAATGTCTACATTAGATTTAGAACAAGCAGCAAAAGATGCTATAGTCATATTGCTTGGGCAAGTGGGTATTCCGGCACAGGGCAATTATGAAATTTACTATAAAGGCTCTTGTAATTCATTAGTTAAATTAAGTTATCCGGCTGGTGCATTTATTGTTGGAGCTCCCGATGATTTAGGGCAATCTCAAATTTTTAGAATTCCAACAGGTTCAACTGTAGCCATTTGGATCCCTTGCGATGATGCATGCTGCAAAGTAACCTATAATTGGCGGTTAATCACAACTAGTAACGGAGAAACCACTTGGAAATGGCTTCCTATTTCTTATGATAGCGACGCAGCTGATTGTGCAAGCCTTCCCTTGCCCGACTATAACAGCTTTCCAAATAAGCTAGAAGCCCAATTGCCTGATGGAAGCACCTCTACAGGTACTGTTGTTTCTCAGGAACCTTGCCAACCTCATTGCCCTCGTTTCGTAGCTCCTCCTCCTCCAAGCCCACTTACTTCGGTTAAAACAGACCTTAGTCTACAAGAAGAAAACATAAAACTAACCGCAAGCCCAATACCATTTAATAATTTCATTCAAATATCAAGTAATAAACCTATTTTAAAAGTAGTTGTTTACGACATGAAGGGTAAAAAGGTATTGAATACAAGCAAACTTGAAAATGGAGAATTAAATACTTCTGAACTTAAAGATGGTATTTATTTTATTCAGTTACATTTTGAAAATAATATTGTAAAATCGTTGAAAGTTGTAAAACAATAATTAGTAAAGTAAGAAGGGGCTAATGCCCCTTCTTATTCAAATTTTAGTAGTTTTATGAAATACCTATTTATCATTTTATGTTTATTTTGCTTAGTTAATAAGCAACAAGCCCAAAACGTGAAAGATGGATGGGTTTATGGTGATAGTGGAACACAAGTTTCTCCACAATGCCATATTGATAAAGTGGGTAACAGATACCAAATCATATGGTATGTAGATGATTTTAAAATTGATAGTAGTGGTTACCCTATTGTTATTCCTAAAGGATCCTTTGGCTTTAATTTTGCAATTATCAAATTTGATAGCAGAGGAAAATACCTATATCATATAAATTTTCTCGATTTTGGTGGTTCTGTTGGATCTATTTCCATTTTTGATATAAAATTTACCTCAACAAATGAAGTTATTTTAGCTTGTTATATTGGTCAAAGAGATTCAATAAACTTAGTAGATGGAAAAGGTGTATTTTATAAAACAATAACACCGCCTAAGCATAAAACTAGCCAAGCCATTTCAAATTCAGCTTTATTATTATGTAAAATTAACACCACAGGTCAATTTATTTGGACGAACGTTATTGCACGCGAAAATCCTAAGCCACATAATGGCTATGTTTTTTTTGACCGTTTCTGCATAAATAATTCAGATGAAATAACTGTTTTCTTCCCCAATAATTCAAGAGATTCTACTTTTGCTTTTGATACCTTATCTGTAACCAATACTAACAATCAAAAAAGTGTATATTTAGTAAACTCCAAGTATGTTTTGGCTAAATTTAACTCTGTAGGAAACCTTTTAGGGGTAAAAGAACCTTTGAGAAACTTGTTCTTGCACCCACATGCCGATACCACATTTTGGGATTTTAAAACTATAAATACAATTACAGATGGAAGGAACACGTATTGCATATTCGGATTTAGGTTAAACAAATCGGATACTATACAGAAG
>VEQB01000210.1 GCA_018883485.1 Bacteroidota bacterium | reverse complement strand
ATATGGAGGTGCGCCTCCGCTTAGTTGGTAATTGTAGCAGTTGTTCTATGAGTTCTATGACCATGAAAGCAGGTATAGAAAATGGAATTCGCAATGCGTTGCCGCAAATAACTAAAGTTACTGCGGTAGAGTAGCTATTTAAATCTATGTTTGTAATATTGATGCGTTTTGCTTACTTGCACATAGGCCAATGAAGCATATGCAAATAACTGTGTTAAATAAAAAGGATTACCGAAAAACCATATGGAAGGGCGGTACCTCAACAGAGTTGTTTATTTACCCACCTCTAGCAAGTTACAAAGAAAGAAATTTCCAGTTACGCATTAGCAAGGCAAAAGTTAAACAACCCAATTCTACTTTTACAACCCTACCCAATTACCAACGTTTACTCCATCTTCTTAAGGGTACTTTTTTATTGAACCATGCAAGTGTTGGAATTAATTTAGTATTACCTGGCGACACTATTTTATTTGAAGGTGGTTGGGAAACCCAATGCATAGGAGTTGGTTCAGACTTTAACCTTATGTTTAGCGGCCCAGGTAATGGAAATATAGTTAACCAGATTGTTTTAGCTGGAGATTACCTTAGTTTGCAAACAGAAAAATTGGGGCAACTTAATTTTATTTATATCCTAAAAGGAAAGGTAAATGTGCTAATAAAAAATCAGGAAATAAAACTCCGCAAGCATCAAAGTTTAATTGCTTATGATAAGGAAGTTTTAGATTCTCTTATTATAGATGCTGGCAAGGATGCGCAGCTTATTCAAGTTAGTTATAGTGACATTTAATTATTAATGACGCATAAAGAAAAACTCATTGATACCTTAAAAGAGTATTTACCACAAGCTTCCCTTTCTTTATGTGCAGACATTATTATGCATTATCATTTGCATTTACACATTGAGGTTGAGCGAAAGGGACGTTATGGAGATTATACGCCGCATACGGGCAAAAGTTCGCGCATTTCTATTAATCATAATTTAAGTCCCTTCGAATTTTTAATTACTTTTGTGCATGAGGTAGCGCACCATACTACTTTCTTAAAATATGGGCCACGGCATGATGCCCATGGTGAAGAATGGAAGCAAGAATTTAAACGTTGTATGCGCCCGTTTTTTGAATTAGAGTTGTTTCCTTACGATTTAAAAGCAGCCTTGGCCAAACACATGAATAATCCTAAGTATTCGCAAAGTGCCGATGTAAAATTGTTGGAAGTTTTGCGCAAATATGATCCTCGTAAAGCGGGTGTACTTACCTTATCTAAAGTAGAGGATGGTGTAATTTTTCGTATGAAAACAGATACCACTTGGATGAAGCGGATAAAGAAGTTAAGAACCTATGTGCTGTGCGAAAGCTTAGATGGAAAATGGCGTTACCGTGTGCATGCCATGGTAGAAATAGTGTTGCAGGATTAAAACTGAACTTCTAATTCTAATTCTTTGCCACCCCTTAGTAGTTTCAATTTGCTTTTTGAACCCTTCTCCAACTTACCTAAAGTTTGCATATAATCGTCCATAGAATGAATAGGGTAGGCATCTAATTGAATGATAATATCACCACGAATTACGCCCGCAACAGCGCCTGGTTTACCATCTGAAGTACCATCTACCTTAACTCCTTTGCCTTCATATAAGTAATCTGGCATTATGCCTAAGGTAACTTTAAAACTGCCACTTCTAGATTGTGTTTCCTTAGTTTTGGTAAAAGTTAGTTTTGGCTGCTTGTCTAATTTTCCAACAATGGCATACATGTATTTTAGGATACTTAAAGTGCCTTTAAAATTAATCAATTCCCAATCATCGCTAGGCTTGTGGTAATCGCTATGTTGACCCGAGAAAAAATGCAAAACAGGAATGCCTAAATTATAGAAACTAGTATGGTCACTGGCACCTGTGCCACTTGGGTCGTACTTAACTTTTAAATTGGGTATTTCTATGCTTGGCAAAATACTATCCCATCGCGGTGAAGTGCCTGTTCCGCTTAAGCTCATCATATTTTTAGTAGTATCTATTCTTCCTACCATATCCATATTCAGCATATAGTTTATTTGATTCAAGTTTATAGTTGGATGCTCTACAAAATATCTTGAACCTAATAGTCCTTCTTCTTCTCCACTAAAGGCAATAAATAAATAATTCTGCTCTCTATATGGTGATTTTTGAAGCAATTCTGCCATTTCCATTAAAGCGGCAGTGCCACTTGCATTGTCGTCTGCACCATTGTGTATTTGTGGCTTTTCATTTTGCCTTTTTCTGTAGGTTG
The DNA here is from genome assembly GCA_018883485.1 of Bacteroidota bacterium. Lineage (GTDB taxonomy): Bacteria > Bacteroidota > Bacteroidia > UKL13-3 > UKL13-3 > B1. Next base: position 2,390 of record VEQB01000210.1, on the reverse strand, counting down.
AGCCCCCTAATTCATTGTAGCCTAAGTGGTCGTAATGGGCACCAATTACAATGGTGTTTTTTGATTTATTATTGATGTAACCTATTACATTATGACCTTGCATAGCAATGCTCATAGTATCTACCACAATTTTAGCTTTTGTATTCACAAAATTTACAGAATCGAGGTTGGCCTCTTTGCCTAAAAAATATACAGGTACACTTTTAAAGGGTGCTTTCACCAAGGGTTTAAAATCTGGTTCAAGAATAGTAGCATTTGTATTAATAACAATTACGCCCGCAGCGCCTTTACTAATAGCTAAATCTACCTTTGCCTCCAGAGTGGCGTAAGTTCCAAATTTAGAATGCGGATTATCTATTTCTGGATGCCCCATTTTTACCACCACAATTTTTCCTTTAACAGATTTTAGCAGTGCGTAGTCATTATGGTTAAGTTCTGTGGCTTCAATTCCAAAGCCAGCCCAAATGCATTTTTCTTCTACCTGCCCAGGCTTAGAAAAGGGGAGTGGGTAATTGCGTGCTTGGTTTACTTTATCAAATATTTGTTTGCCTGCCTTATTATCTAATGCAAGCAGTGAACTCTTTAACGCTACTTTATTTAATGTAAATGCTTGTATAAATCCTTGTTCTCCTTTTGGCAAAAGATTAATAGTTTGAAAGTTTTCTATAATAAATTCATAGGCTAATTTTTCGCCTCTACTTCCAACCAATCGTCCTTCTAAATGGTCATCTGCTAAGTAAGAAATATTATGTTCTAATGAGCGCAGTATCTCTTCCTCTGGTTTGGGTAAATTTTGTCCAGAAAGGTTTTGAAAGCAAAGCAATGCAAGCGCAAAAAGTTTAATGTGTATAGATTTCATAAATAAGTTTTAATAGCATAAGACTCGCGAAGGTAGCAAATACCATTCTGATGACAATAGGTTTGGTTTTTTGTGCAACCCTAACCCCCAAAGGAGCAACTATAAAAGTAGAAGCAATAAGTGGTAACACAATTGGAAATACAATATAACCAACCTGCCATTCGGTTATTTTTGTTTCGGGTTGATCCAATAAATTATATATGCCCAAGATGAGTGCAAACAAAGGAATAACGCCATTAGAGATGGAGGTTGCTTTTCTAATATTTAAACGCATGATGTCTGTAAAAACTGGGGTCATAATTACGCCACCCCCTAAACCCGACATAGATGTTATAATTCCTGCACTAAAACCAGTAAGGTTATAGTGCCAAGTTGGGTTTTCTTTTTCTTGTAAATTAGTAACAGAATTTTTACCAAACATGCGTAGAATAATAATCAGTAGCATGACGGCAAAAACATAATTAAAAAGGGGTTTAGAATACCAAGTGCCTGTTTTTATAAGTACCAAAGTTAATAGCGCAGAGAGCATTCCGGGCAGGGCTGTATGTATAATTGCCCTTGGATGGAAGTTTCCCATTTTGTATTGTTGGTAGCTGCTTAAGCTGCCAGAGAAAAAAATGGTAAAAAGAGAATTGGCCAAAATTCCTTTTACGAGCATATCTCCATGCATTCCGGCTTTAGCTAAAAAATAATCGGTTACAGGTATGTAAACCATGCCTCCGCCAACGCCTAAAAACCCCGCCATAAACGCGCCAATTGCACCAAAGCTAATGATAAGTAAGTAGTCGTAGTATTCCAAAGCTTACTTTTTAGCAGCTTGTGTCTGCAATATCTTTTGGTATTCGTTTTCTTGAGTCAAAATATTCAAGGCCGCTTTTATATCTTCATCGCGCGAAAATGAGGCTCCCATTCTGCCTTTTTGGAAATAATAGCGTTTGATAATTTCCTCTTCTAATAAGCGTGTTATTTCTGTTTTATTTTTTTCAATGTCGGCTTGTTTATCGTGCTTTAAGCTTTGTTTCATGGCTTCATAAGAAGCCTTAATGGCATCAAAGTATTTTTCTTCTTCTGCACGTTTTTTCAACTCCTCTAACTCCTTTTCTGTATTGGTGCTGTAGTCTATATCTTTTTCGGAAACAAATTTTTTAAAGTCTTCAAATTCACCTGCACTTAAAGCGAAATTTTTAGCTTCACCAATACTTTCTTTTTTAAGACGATAGTTAGTTGCATAATCAAAAATAACTTGCTTACTAATTAGGGTCAACGCAATATTAGAATAAGGGGTTAAAGAAACTTTAATATCTGGATCTATTCCACCGCCATCATATACGGTTCTTCCTCCTTTTGTTTTAAATGCTTTCTTTAAAGAATCTGCTACTGTCCCAACACTGCCATCTTCATTTTTATGGCTATAATCTAAAGCTTGGATGCATCTTCCGCTTGGGGTATAATATTTAGCAGTGGTAATTTTAATTTGTGTATTGTAGTTAAGCGGGCGCGTAGATTGAACCCTGTCTCTTATACACATTCT
>VEQB01000209.1 GCA_018883485.1 Bacteroidota bacterium | reverse complement strand
GTTTAGTACCGTTCAAGAAAAAATTTGTACTTGGGAAAACCTTTTTGCTAAAGTTAAACTATGGCAAGAAGCTGGTAAAAAAATAGTATTCACAAACGGTTGCTTCGACATTTTGCATAAAGGCCATGTTGATTATTTGGCAAAAGCTGCTGATTTGGGAGACGTTTTGGTGTTAGGTTTAAATACAGACGCATCGGTAAGTAAACTAAAGGGTTCAAACAGGCCCATTCAAGATCAAAATTCTCGACTACAGATTATGGCCTCTTTAGGTTTTGTTGATGCCGTGGTATTATTTGATGAACCAACGCCTTATAATCTTATAAATTTAATAAAACCAGATGTTTTAGTTAAAGGGAGTGATTACGAACCAGAGAAAATTGTTGGCTACGACGTGGTAATGTCAAAAGGGGGTGCTGTAAAAACTATTGATTATCTTGAAGGTTATTCAACTACAAACATTGAAAAAAAAATAAAAACCAATTGACTTTATAAGTAATTTTAATAATTGAGTTCAAACCTTATATTCGTCGCAAAATACACGCTTATGAATTTTGATTACACAGAAGAGCATTTAAATGTGCAGCAAGCAGCCAGAGATTTCGCTCAAACAGAATTGTTGCCTGGAGTTATTGATCGTGATAATAATCAAGAGTTTCCATACGAACAAATAAAAAAACTAGGAGAATTAGGCTTTTTAGGGATGATGGTAGATCCTAAATACGGGGGTTCTGGAATGGATACGGTTTCTTATGTGCTTGCCATGGAAGAACTTTCAAAAGTAGATGCGTCTGCCTCAGTAGTCGTTTCCGTAAACAACTCATTAGTATGTTGGGGAATTGAAACTTATGGAACAGAAGAGCAAAAACTAAAATATTTGGTTCCATTGGCTAGTGGCAAAGTGCATGGCGCTTTTTTATTATCTGAACCAGAAGCAGGTTCGGACGCAACCTCACAAAGAACCACTGCAATAGATAATGGCGATTATTATTTATTAAATGGCACCAAAAATTGGATAACGAACGGTAACACTGGAACATATTACTTAGTAATTGCGCAAACCGATGTTGAAAAAGGCCACAAGGGAATAAATGCATTTATTGTAGAGAAAAGTTGGCCTGGAGTTACTGTAGGTAAAAAGGAAGATAAAATGGGTATTCGCGGAAGTGATACGCATAGCATCATGTTTCAAGATGTTAAGATACCAAAAGAGAATAGGATTGGTGAGGATGGTTTTGGGTTTAAATTTGCAATGAAAGTGCTGGCCGGTGGTAGAATTGGAATTGCTGCTCAAGCTCTAGGAATTGCGAGTGGCGCCTTCGAATTAGCGCTTAAATATTCTAAGGAAAGAAAAGCCTTTGGAAAAGAAATTATGCATCACCAAGCCATTCAGTTTAAATTAGCAGATATGGCTACTCAAATAGAGGCAGCTCGCTTATTAATTATGAAAGCAGCAGCCTTAAAAGATGCACATCAAGATTATGCGTTGGCTAGTTCTATGGCAAAAGTATTTGCATCAGAAACAGCCATGTGGGTTACTACAGAAGCAGTGCAGGTTCATGGTGGGTATGGATATGTAAAAGAGTACCATGTAGAACGATTGATGCGTGATGCTAAAATTACACAGATTTATGAGGGTACCAGCGAAGTAAATCGAATTGTGATTTCAAGAGAAATTTTAAGATAAATGAGACGTTTCATTTGCTTTAAGTAATTGATAGCTTTCACCATCATATGCTAAGAGATAAAGGCATAAATTACTATGCGCAAAATTTTCCATTTCTGTTAAAGGCCTGTTAAGCATTGTGCATAATAGGCTTTTCATCGCCCTACCATGCATACACACCAAAACGGTATCCGCATCATAATTTGTGATTTTATTGATAATGGGCATTTGTCGCGTTTGCAATTCAATTGCACTTTCACCGCCAATTAGCTTAGCAGAAAAATTCCCAGAAGCCCAAGCATTCACAACTTCCCAATAAGTTTCTCTCTCCTCTTTACTTTGTGGCTTTCCTTCATAAATACCCCAGCTAATTTCATTTAATTCGGCATGTGTAGAATGCTTAAAACCATTTTCAATAAAAGGTAAAACACTTTGTTGCGTTCTAATTAATTTAGAAATAAAAATATGCTTGAACCTAATTTTTTGGTAATAATGATAAAATGCAGAGGCCTGCTGTTTTCCTCGCTCATTAAGCTCCATATCAACGCCACTGCCCTGCACAATCCCTAAGCGATTGAAATCTGTTTCCCCATGCCGGATGATGTAAACTAATTTTCTTTTCATTTCGAAAGTAAATATCACTATTTCAATTAAATTTAATACTAAAATAAAATCTTGCGCAGCTTTATTTTGTTTTTGCAACTTTTAGACCAGCTGTTTTTTTAACTGTAATTGTTATTATTTCATCTTGTAAGACAACAGATTTTACATGTTCATCTATCCTATTCTCATTAATTGATTCATATCAGTTGTCCAAAAACAAAATATCTAAAAAATGTTTAGATTTGTCAATGGTGGATTTAAGTTTCAGCGAATTGAAAACTACCATAAAGAAGGGAACTTTATTGTTTACTTCTTTATAATTTTTATCTGACAACAGTGAAGAAAATTAAAAAATTATACCCATTTACCTATGAAGTACTGCACGATTTAAAGGCACCTTTAAAAGGAATAAACAACCTAGGCTTTTGGATTGAAAAGGATAAAAGGGGAAATATTCTGGGTGAAACCAAGCAAAACTTAGCCTTAATGCGCAATCGTGTTAATTGGATACAAGAACTTAGCGCTGATATTCTGCAATACTCTAGGACAGGAATAATAATACACAAAGCTATAACTTTTAACTTAAAAAAAAGTATTGAGGATTTGATAAGTAGTTTTAATACGCCAGGTAAATTCAAAATAAGCCTTTCTGATAGCCTACCTCTAATAACAACCGAGAAAATTGCCTTTGAACAAGCATTTGTAAATTATACTAGTAGCACCATAAAGTTTAACAAGATCCACGCCCAAAGCATTTATATTTCTTGGACACGAAAAGGCAATTTCTATGAATTTTGTGAAGCCGATAATGGCCCTGAAATAGAAAAAGAATTTCATGAAAAAATATTTGTTTTTTTCCAAGCCTTAGAAGCAAGAGAAACTTATAAATGCACAGTTGTGGATTTAGCTATTGTTAAAAAAATAGTGGTAGGAAAAGGTGGTAGGGTTTGGGCTAAACCTGTAAAAGATGCCGACTCAAAGTTCTATTTCTATTGGCCAATAAACGAAAAGGAGGGTGAAGAATGAAAACTATAAAGTATCTGGCACTTTTCATACTTATGATAGCAGAGACAATAGCTAATGCACAAATTTGCTCAGACCCAAACTTAGCCTCTCCTGGTTTTAACTGCAACAAAGAATACCAACCTGTATGCGGCTGCGATGGAAAAACATATAGAAATACATGCAATGCACAATACCAAAATGGTGTATTTTACTGGAGTGACGGCCCTTGCAGTGGGATTGATTTTGACATCATTCCAACTTTTAATGGACCTTTTGACCCGCCCATGGAATTTACCTTTGTACAAAATAAAGGCATCCCAGCAACCTTATATATATTTGATTACCAAGGCCATTTAACATATCAACAAGCCTTGCCTGCTATCAATAATTTCAATCCTCCTTTTTACCAAATCTACTTCGATCTTATCAACTATAAACCTGGAGTTTATATTATGTCTGTCACCAATTCGCAAGGCGACTACCGTTGGAAGAAATTCGTACGTTACTAAGCTTTATTCTGAGATTTCTTTAGATCCCCCAAACTTTCTGAAAGATAAGCCATTGAAGACTCTGCTTCCATCATTACTTGACAGCTAAGGGCTGCCTTCATTTCTTTTAGATAGAATAAATCTTTTTTTTAGGCACCTGAAAATTATTTTTGAGCCTTTGGGAATAGATTTATAGGAGTTCTTACGCACCCTCAAAAAAATCAGCTAAATAAGATTTTTTAACATTTAGTTGTGAATTACAAATTCCTGACCTATTTTTGCGACCCCTTATTAAACAGATACAAGCGTGGACGCATTAAGTTACAAAACTATTTCAGCCAATAAAGCTACAACAACCAAAACTTGGTTTGTTATTGACGCTGAAGGGCAAACACTTGGCCGATTTGCCAGTAAAATTGCCAACATATTACGAGGTAAGCATAAGCCATCATTTACGCCTCATGCAGATTGTGGCGATTATGTAATCATTATTAACGCCGAAAAAATCCGTTTTACCGGAAATAAGGTGAATGATAAAGAGTACAAATTTTTCTCTGGATATCCAGGAGGTTTACGCTACGAAGTAGCAAAAGATATTTTGGTACGCAGACCTACTTATGTAGTAGAACATGCCATCAAAGGAATGTTACCTAAAAACAAATTAGGTTCAGAACTATTCCGCAACCTTCATGTTTACGCTGGAGCTGAACATCCACATAGCGCTCAGCAACCTAAAGATTTAAAATTCTAATCAATGGAAATCAATAACGCATTAGGAAGAAGAAAAACAGCCGTTGCCCGTGTTTACCTTACAGCAGGTACTGGTAATATGACTGTTAATAAAAAGGATTTAAAAACCTACTTCCCAACCCTTAGCCTCCAAATGGCAGCTAACAAACCTTTCGAATTAACCAGCACTACTGGCCAATTTGATGTTACTGCACATGTTGATGGTGGT
>VEQB01000208.1 GCA_018883485.1 Bacteroidota bacterium | reverse complement strand
GTCTATGGGTTCTTTAATTTTATCTAGTTTACTCACGCTGCCGCAAAGAAAGCATTTTTAAGATGGATTTGCAGCAATAAACATTATCCTTTACTTTGTAGCATGGCAAAAGTTCAAACAACGTTTTTCTGTCGCAACTGCGGCGCATCTTCGGCAAAATGGGTAGGTAAATGCCCCGCTTGCAACGAATGGAATACCTATGTAGAAGAGGTAATTCACAAAGAAAAGGAAGATTATAAAAGCACTTGGAAGAAAGAATCCACTGGAATTTCGCGTAAACCTGTTTTATTATCACAAATAGAAAAAGGGCAAGAGCAGCGCATTATTTTGCACGACCAAGAGTTAAACCGTGTATTAGGGGGCGGTTTGGTGCCTGGTTCGGTAGTATTAATTGGTGGGGAGCCAGGTATTGGTAAATCTACTTTATTGCTGCAAGTGGCATTGCAATTTAAAAAAAGTAAAGTGCTTTATATTAGTGGTGAAGAAAGTGATACACAAATAAAAATGCGTGCAGAGCGCATTCCATTTGCCAATGAGAATTGTTTTTTATTTACCGAAACCAGCACACAAAAAATTGGTAAGGCCTTTAAAGAACTTGAACCAGATTTGGTGATAGTAGATTCTATACAAACTTTGCAAAGCGAAATAATTGATAGCACGCCGGGCAGTATATCTCAAATAAAAGAAACAGCAGGGGAGATGATTAGGTTTGCCAAAGAAACGGGTACACCTGTTTTTCTTATTGGTCATATTACCAAAGATGGCACGCTTGCTGGTCCTAAATTGTTAGAGCACATGGTTGATACGGTGTTGCAATTTGAAGGCGATAGGCACCATGTGTACCGCATTTTGCGTAGCACTAAAAATAGGTTTGGTTCAACCAACGAAATAGGTATTTACGAAATGCAAGGCGGCGGGTTAAGAGAAGTAAGTAACCCATCTGAAATCTTAATTACCCAAAGGGAAGATAGTTTAAGTGGCGTTTCTATTTCTGCCACCTTAGAAGGCATGCGACCCTTGCTTATAGAAACGCAAGCCTTGGTTAGTGCGGCTGTTTACGGCACTCCGCAAAGAAATTCTAATGGCTATGATGCCAAACGTTTAAATATGTTATTGGCTATATTAGAAAAGAAATGTGGCTTGCGTATGGGCTTGCAAGATGTATTTGTAAATATTGCTGGCGGCTTAAGAATTGAAGACCCAGGTATTGATTTAGGCATTGTGGCGGCCATTGTTAGCAGTTACGAAAGCATGCCCATTAGCAGCAAAATTTGCTTTGTAGGCGAGGTGGGCTTAAGCGGTGAAATAAGAGCGGTAAGTAGAATTGAGCAAAGAATAAGTGAGGCAGAAAAACTAGGATTTGAAACCGTTTACTTAAGTAAGTTTAATAAGTTGCCAAAAACAAGCCTTAAGATTAATGTTGTTGAAGTAGCTAAGCTAGACGAGCTTTTACAACATTTGTTTGCTTAGTTTTTAGCGCTAACTGCTAATTCTTTTAAAGCCTGAGTTAACCAAACGTCTACAGGTTCTTGCGCCCAAATGGTGTGTAAACCGGCTTGTTGTGCGCCCTTTACATTTAGTTTACTATCATCTATAAAAACAGTTTCCGAAGCTTTAAGACTTGCCTCTGTTAGCGCCTGTTGGTAAATGTTAACCATTGGTTTTCTGGTACCCATTTCAAACGAAAGAAATTGACGATCGAACATTTGTTTGAATACTTCGTGGCCATGCTCTGCATATACTGCTTCTATGTGCGTGCTATTGGTATTGCTAAGCATAAACAAGCGGTAGTTTTTTTTAAGCCCAACAATATAATCTACCCTTGGTTTAGGCAGTTCTAGTAACATCGCATTCCAGGCAGTTTTTATTTGTTCTTTGCTGGCATTGCCTTTAAGTAAGGTAAACAGGGATTGTAAAAAATAGGCTTCATCTATTTTCCCGGTTTCAAAATCTATAAATAAGGGATGCTCGTGATTTACCTCATCTAGGTCGAGCCCTAATCTTTTAAAGGCTCTCAGGGTTTTTCCTTGATCTAGGTTTAACACAACTCCACCTAAATCAAAAATGATATTTTTAATTTTCATATTACTTTAGAAAGCAACGTTTTGAACCGATTATAGTTTTAGGAAGTAAGGCCTGCATTCAATTGATGAATGGCCTTAGCAAGGGTGAAAATAAGTTGCGGGTCTTTTTCTATTGCATTACCTACTACAACTATATCGGCTCCTGCTTGGCATGTGGCTATTGCTTGTTCTGCGGTTCTAATGCCACCACCAATAAAAAGCGGACCCTCAATTTGTTCTTTCACTTCGGCAATCATGCTGCTGCTAATTGGATTTAAAGCCCCACTTCCAGCATCCATGTAGGTAATTTTAAGTCCTAGCATATTACCCGCCATAGCAGTACAAGCTGCAATATTATCTTTATCGTAAGGTAAAGGCGTGGTATTGCTCATGTACATTACGCTGGTTAGATTACCTCCATCTACAATCATATAGGCTGTAGGGATTACCTCTATGCCAGATTTTTTTAATAATGGAGCTGCCAATACATGTTTGCCAATTAATAAATCTGGGTTTCTTCCGCTAATCATACTTAAGAACAGAATGGCATCTGCTTTAGCATGCGTTTGCATGATGTTGCCTGGGAAAAGAATTACTGGAATTTCTGTGTTGGCTTTGATGGTTTCTATGCAAACATCCCAAAATCCATTCGTAATTAAGCTTCCTCCCACTAGTATAAGGTCTACTTCTGCCTCATTACAAAGTTGAATGAGCTTTTTTAGTTCTGCTGCTGAGCTAAGGCTATCGGGGTCTATGAGCACTGCCAATTGCTTGGAGCCCTTTAGTTGCTGTTGATTGAGCAATTGATAGATGCTTGTTTTTTGCAAATTTGCCATAGGTAGCCTTGGCAAATAAAAGCTTTTTCCTTCGAATTCTTATTCTTGGCTTTTTTAAAAGTTCACAATAACGAAAAATAATTGATATTTCAAAGTCAAGAAAAAGTGCTTCCACCAAAATTAATGAGAATGTAGCTTAAATAAGACAAGTTTCTGATTATTAAGAAATTGTTGCCTCTCGGGGACGCCCGTTATTCAAGGGCTCTGCTGTGCATAACTTATGTTATAAACACCCTGCAACCTACTTTATCCTAATGTTAAGAGAAATTAACATAGGCAGGTGTTGAAATTGCAGTTTGATAATACCTTTCTAAAGGTTGAGTTTTGGATAAAAAACCCCCTAACATTTTAGAGGGCTTTTAAAAATATCCAATATATAGTAAAAACATTATACCAGATCTATTAAAATGAGCCGCACCAAAAAAAGCAATGAGCAGAAAGGCCTCCGGATTGAGCGCCACTTCTCCCGTGATGGAGTGAACGTTTACGACATGTTCACCTACGATTACAGAACATCTATTATTAAAAACCCTAATGGAAGTGTTGTTTTTGAAATGAACAACGTAGAGGTTCCAAATTTTTGGAGCCAAGTGGCAACCGACGTGTTGGCACAAAAATATTTCCGTAAGGCAGGAGTTCCACAATCGGACGGTTCAACGGGAAGAGAAACCAGCATAAAGCAGGTTGCACATCGTATGGCGCATTGCTGGATGAAATGGGGTCAAGATTATGGTTATTTTGATAGTACCGAAGATGCTCAGGTGTTTTATGATGAATTAGCCTACATGATAGTTGGCCAATACGCAGCACCAAACTCACCACAATGGTTTAATACGGGTTTGCATTCTTCTTATGGTATAACTGGTAAGCCTCAAGGTCACTATTTTGTGAACCCTAAAACAGGTAAGTTAGAAAAATCTTCTTCGGCTTATGAGCGCCCTCAGCCGCATGCTTGTTTTATTCTATCTGTTGATGATGATTTGGTGAATGAAGGTGGTATAATGGATTTATGGGTGCGTGAAGCGCGTATCTTTAAATATGGTTCTGGTGTAGGTACTAATTTCTCTCGTATTCGTGGTTCAAACGAAAAATTATCTGGTGGTGGTTCATCTTCTGGTTTGATGAGCTTCCTTAAAATAGGTGACCGTGCAGCTGGTGCAATAAAATCTGGCGGAACTACACGTCGTGCAGCTAAAATGGTGTGTTTAGATTTGGATCACCCAGAAATTATAGAATTTATAAATTGGAAGAAAGCTGAAGAGAAAAAAGTGGCTGCCTTAATTGCCGCAGGATATGCTAGCGATTACGAAGGCGAAGCTTATGCTACCGTGTCGGGTCAAAACAGCAATAACTCTGTGCGTATACCCAATGCCTTTTTCAAAGCTTTAGAAGAAGATACCAATTGGGATTTAACTGCACGTACTGATGGTCGTGTAATGAAATCTGTGCCTGCCAAAGAAATGTGGGACATGATTGGCGATGCGGCATGGGCTTGTGCAGACCCAGGTGTGCAGTATGATTCTACTATTAACGAATGGCATACTTGCCCAGAAGGTGGCCGTATTAATGCTTCTAACCCTTGCAGCGAGTATATGTTCTTAGATAATACTGCATGTAACTTAGCTAGCTTAAACTTAATGCGTTTCTTTGATACAGAGAAGTTAACCTTTGATGTAAAAGCATACGAGCATGCAGCCCGTTTATGGACAATGGTACTAGAAATTTCTGTATTGATGGCTCAATTCCCATCTCCAGAAGTTGCCCAATTAAGTTACGAATACCGCACCTTAGGTTTAGGTTATGCCAACTTAGGTAGTGTGTTAATGGTAGCTGGTATACCTTACGAT